>JBEKXG010000055.1:0-13797 GCA_049512295.1 Syntrophobacteraceae bacterium | reverse complement strand
CAGTACCTTCTCAGCCGCCGAAATCGTACCGGAGTCAAAAGTGTGCGCTTTGTTTTCGGGGCGGTCTTGCGGCACGGCGGATCCTTTTCGGAAAACAGGAGGCGATGCGGACGGGCAAACGCTTTATCCGCCCGACATTGCATAAGCTGTTAACGGCTTTAATAATTACTGATTCGCGAGGGTCCAGACTCGGATCTAAGATTCATTTGTTTCCCCTGAAATCTGTTTCCGATATATATGACTTTGGAAGCAAAAGCGCCGAATTCAGAACGGCAAGGCCAATATGTCTGCACTGGATTTCATTCTTAAGAAACTGAGAGTACGCAGGAAGGGCATCTCGGGCGATACCCTCACCGACGTGTTCCGGGCCAAATACGATCATTTCAAGGCGCTGCTGGACTCAAATTCGGAACTCTCCAAAATAATATCCGAACTGGAAGACAAACTCCACGGATATGAAGTTTTCGGCATGACCTACATCAGGTCCCAATGCGCCAGGACAGTCTTCCACACCCTGAAAATGATCAGGAGCTTCGATGCGCTTTCCAACGGAAAATTCCCGGCTCTGCCGGAGGTCTTTGAGAGGCTGAGCGCCGAAATAAAAACGGAACTCGAAGATATAAGGGAAGAATTTGTTCCTTGCGACTGTGTCCTGCCCTATTCTAAAATTTCAATGGAAATGGTCGATCTGGTCGGCGGCAAGAATGCAAATCTGGGAGAAATCCGAAACCGCCTCAATCTCCCTGTCCCCGCTGGCTTTGCGATCACCACAGGGGCCTACCGCTTCTTCCTGGCTGAAAATGATCTGACTGACCAGATTGCGATGAAAAAAATGGCTCTGGACCCGAACGATCCCGAGTCGGTGAATTCGGCAAGCGAGGATATCCAACGTCTGATCATATCGGCGCCCATCCCGGAAACGCTCCAGAAGCAAATCCTGATCGGCTACGATGCGATTGCCGGGCATGCGGACGAGCAGATCAGCGCTCGGGACCGGCCTAGGATTTCGATGCGCAGCAGCGCTGTTGGCGAGGATAGCGATCTCTCGTTCGCAGGCCAGTACCTTTCAGTGCTCAATGTCCCTCGCGAGAGAATTCTCACGACTTATAAGTACGTCATGGCGAGCCTGTTTACCCCGCGAGCCATTTCCTACCGGCTCATGAAGGGAATTCCGGATGACTATTGCGCAATGAGCGTCGCCTGCATCGAAATGATAGACTCGGTTGCCAGCGGCGTGATCTATTCAAGACATCCCTTCGACCCCGGCAATGAGAATATTCTTATCTCAGCCGTATGGGGCCTTGGACCGTATGCGGTAGAAGGCTCGTTAACACCTGACGGCTACACGGTGTCCAGAAACGGAGAAATTCTCCAGAAAAATATTGCCGCCAAGGCAGTAAAACTGGTCAGCAATCCCGACGGGGGGTTGAGGGAAGTCACTGTTTCGGAAGCCGAGCGGCGCCTCGCATGTCTTTCCGACCCGCAGATACGCACTCTTGCAGATTATGCGCTGAGGCTCGAGGAGCATTACGGTTCGTCACAGGATATTGAGTGGGCTCTCGACGGCGGTGGAAACCTGTTCATTCTTCAAAGCCGCAAACTCGGTGGTGGAAACAAAAACGGCACTGAAGCGCCGCCAGCCCTTGCGGTGGATCAGCCGCCGTTGCTGGAAGCAGGCATAGCCGCTTTTCCCGGCGTTGGATGCGGAAAGGCGCACAAAGTGATGAGCGAGGACGATCTGCTGAGTTTTCCCGAAGGCGGTATCCTCGTAGCAGTCCAGCCTTCTCCAAAATACATGGTCATAATGCCCAAAGCCAGGGCGATAGTAACGGATTTTGGCAGCGTAACCGGTCACATGGCCTCTCTTGCCAGGGAATTCTCAATACCGACCCTGCTTGATACAAAAAAGGCGACCTCGGTCATCGCCCACGGAATGGATATCACCGTGGACGCATTCTCAAGCAAGGTATACCGGGGCATAATTCCACAATTGCTCCATCTGCAGCGAAAGCGGGAGCCTTACATGAAGGGAACTCCCGTTTACGAAACTCTCAGGCGAATAGCGGCAAGAATCACTCCTCTGCGCCTCATCGATCCCCAATCCCCCGAGTTTGTCCCTGAAAACTGCGCCTCACTTCACGATCTAATGCGGTTCGTTCACGAACTTTCCTATTCGGAAATGTTCAGAATAGGCGATTTAGTATCTGGAGATGAAGGGTTCGCAATCAAGCTGATCGCCCCTATTCCACTCGATCTGCATCTGATCGATCTGGGCGGCGGGATTTCCCCCGGCGCAGCCAATCGCCGAAAGGTGAGGCATGACCAGATCGTTTCAGTCCCCTTCAAAGCGCTCCTCAAAGGACTGCTTCACGAGGAGGTCCGCACGTTTCGCCCTCGTCCCATCGAGCTTAAAGGTTTTCTTTCAGTGATGGGTGAGCAGATGTTTAATCCACACCTTAGCTCGGAACGCTTCGGGGAGCGAAGCTACGCCATCATTTCCGGCAAGTACCTCAATTTCAGCTCGCGGGTGGGGTACCATTATGGAGTCCTGGACTCCTACTGCGGTTCTACCCTTAGCAAAAACTATGTGTCCTTTGCTTTTAAGGGCGGCGCGGCCGACGACATACGCCGAAACAGGCGGGCACGGGCAATCGCCCTTATTCTGCAATCCTTCGGCATGAAAGTTGACGTAACAGCGGACCGTGTCGAGGCAAAAGCTCTAAAGCTCGAGGCCTCCATACTCACTGAAAAGCTGGATATTATCGGGAGACTATTTCAGTTTACCAGGCAACTGGACATGCTGATGACTGACGAAAACATGGTGGGGGCTGTCGCAAAAGCATTTCTCGATGGGAAATACCACCTCTGATCCACCCCTCGGGCCGCTCATGTTCTTTTGACCAGACACCCGGTTGTCACTTCGCTGAGCCGAGTTGCTTCGGCCATAGCGTTCGTGTCTGACACGGATTCCACCTTGACTTGCCCGAGCGGCCGCCTTTTTGAATCCAGCAGTTGCAGCTCCAAACCCCTTTCGATCCCATGCAGACGCCCGAGGCCAAAATAGATGGAAATACCTGTTTCATCCCTTGTAACGTGAAAAACCTCCGCTTCTCCCTGCTCGGCCATGAGCCGGTCCTTTTTCCCGGAAACCAGGTAAAGGCACATGCAGGCCAGCAGCACCATCGAGAAAAAAAAGCCTGCCGCCATCCAGGGCGAAACTCCCGAATAACGCATGATGAGCGACTTCGAACCGGCGAGGTAAGATGCGCGGTCATTATACACTGTAACCTGGAAAGTATTTGCGCCAACCCTTTTGCGGTCCTCTTTTCCGAAAACCGACACTATGTAAGTGCCTGGAACAATATGAGCGCTAAGATCAATTCTTCCTCTCCACATCCTTGCGCCCATCCAGTACCCGGAGATTACTTCTTCAAGGGACATGGAAACAGCAGGGGAGTCGGTTTCAAACTCCATCCCATCTATACTGCGCACCCCCGGCGCCATCGGACCCGTGAGCTTTATGCTCTCACCCGGCAAAAGACGAAGAAAGTTCAACGGCTGACGAAGATATTGCACACCTCCGTCAATAGCCGAGATTACAAAAAGGCAGCACAATGCAGCGCCGGCTAAGCCAATCCGGTTCTTCCAGGCTGTAATCCGTTCGAGGTCCATCTTCAGGCGGTGCTTTCCCCGGAGCCAAGCCGCTTGATCGAGACTGCGGCAAGCACAAGCGTGGGTACCATCATGGCGAAGAAATACCTGAAAAACAGGGATGAGAAATTATCGAGGCCCCTACTTCTTGTAAATGTCCGTCCTGGTGACGTTCATAAACCGCAGAGCCTTCCCGTCTTCCTTGTAGTATATCCGAACCTCATCGCCTGAATCCCAGGTATATTCGGGAAGGCTGAAATACATCTCCGGCAGCGAGAAAGTAGTGAGGGTTTTCTGCCGCGAAGAGTAAATGGTGATGGTCTTCTTTTCCTTATCTATGGCTGGAAACTTCTTTGCTTTATTCTGCGATGCGTCAAAGACCAGCGGGTCCTCTCTGCCCACATTTTCTTTCTGATCGATCAAGGTATAGGATATCGTCGCGAATTTCCCGGCTTCAGGATCATAGATGGTAATCCGATTGTTCCTTGTGTCCAGCTTCATCAGCAGGCCGGCCTTCGGCTCCGGGCCGACTTCAGCCGGGTCCTTGGGCAAAGTGTAGACCAGGGCGGGCAGGTATGAATAATCGGGGTTCCGGGAATCATTATTCAAATCCCGGATCATTGTCAGCGTGCCTTTCTCTTTGTCGAATTTGACGGCCCTTCCCTGATCGACCTTACCGTACTCGCATGCAGCCAGGAATACCAGTGGCAGGATGAGAAGAATCGCCAAGATCAACTTGTGGTACCTTGCCATTATGTGTCTCCCTTTCATTTCCGTGTGATTATGAGTCGAAAATCAACGGGCGTGCGTGGCGAGTGATGCCTTCGCCGCAGCAACTTCGCGCTTCGCTCCCTGAACCATCCGCACCGTGATATAAATTGCAAGGGCGCTGACGACCGCCAGAACAACAACAGTTGCAGCCTGGTCGCAAAAATCCTTGAGAACGGGAACATAGGTCGGAATAAGCTTCAGAGCTACGGATGCACCGCAGCCGATGACCGCGCAGCCGAATGCTATACGAATTCCATAGCCTTTGATGTACTTCGTGGCGACCGTGCCAATCTGAGCGCCGATGGCGGCGCCAACCAGCATGATCAACGCGGCTACGAGTTCCGTACGGCCCTTATAGGTGTATGTAGCCGTCCCGTAGAGGCCCGATATCATGACCTCGAAAAGGTCAGTTCCGACCGCAATATGCGTTGGGCAGCCAACTATGTAAATAAGAGAGGGCATACGGATGAGACCGCCGCCGATGCCGAGGATTCCGGCAAGCCACCCCGTGAAGAAGCTGACCATGATGGGGAGCCACGCAGAGCAGTAAATCCCAGCGGTCTTGAGATGTACCATCGGGGGGATTTTGATCTTATGAAAAGTCTTGTGCCATTCGAGGCCGGTAGCCAGTTTATCGAGTTCTTTGCCTGCTCTCAGGGCTTCTCTTTCTTTTTTCTTCCGCTTGGCTACGTCGCTGAATACCATGTAGGTAATGAATATCAGAAGCGTAATATAGAGCCAGCGGACAACCAGGTCGACCCGGCCGATCCGTTCGAGCCACATGATCATCTGGGCGCCCACTTCAAACCCGACGATAGTGCCGAAGAGCATGATAAAACCGAGTTTATAATCCACGTTTCCGAACTTGCCGTGGCGCATTGTGGAGATCAGCGACTTTCCGGCCATATGCGCTATATCGGTCCCGATCGCGAACGCCATTGGAAAACCGAGAATATTTAGGCCGGGAGTTACCATCCACGCTCCGCCCATGCCAAAGAAGCCGCCTATAACACCTACACCGATTCCGAGAATGATCAGACCCGGCCAGAATATCTTAACGCCGGCGATGGGCATCAGAATGTATAACCAATCCATGTATTTACCTCCTAAGAACTTAGCCTGTGAAATCCTCTAACCGATCTCAGTGTTCGGCCAACTCGCGGTGTTTGAGGTCAATGCCTATCCAGGTCATGACGACATCCGCTATAAGTCCGAAAATAACACCAACCACCGGTATTATAACAATTGTAAGAAGAGCAAACTGGGCATGGCTCTCATTGTACAAGTTCGCCCACCAATACATGATGCCGTCGAGTTTTCTGGTGTCTGCCACGAGGACCATCGGCGCAACGGCACCCCCGCCGGCCGCAAAAGCCAAACCGGGGAGCAACAGCGAAATCAAAGAAGAAAAGTAAACCCGTTTGAAAAACTTACCCATACTCGTATACCTCCCAGCCGCTGAATGATTTGATCGTGCCCGATCCCCATCATGGACATGACCATTTTTCGGAGCATTTATTGTCCGGCTCATACAGGCACTTCCGGAGCAATTAGCGTACCATCGGAGCGAGGAGGTTGCAGTCTATATATATACCAATATTTACAATATGTTACAAAGTAATCATGAAGATTTTGCCGCACTGCCCCTCCATACTGAAACTTAAATGCGACAATATGAAACTATGAGAGGACACAAAACGAGGTATTATAGACTCGCGGACATGGAGAAATCGTCTATTAACTTTCTGAGCGAACTCACCATGATAGGTTTTATAAAGTGGCCCGCGGCGCCCATTTCCATAGCTTTCTTTATGCTTCTCATCTCACTGAGGTAGGCGTCGACTATTACGACTGTCCGGCAGGCCATTTCCTGAATCGAGTCCAGTAGTAGAAAATGGTCTTGCTGGAGTATAGAGATATCGGCAAGAACAAAGCTGAAGGGGATTTCGGACAGAAGGCTCCTGGCCTGTTGAGGGTTGTTCACCCAATAGCACTTGTAACCTTCGCAGTGGCTTTCGAGCACTCTTGTGAAAAGCTCAGCGGTGTCCCTTTCGGGATCCAGTATGAGGATGTTTTTTCGGCTCTTTTCAACCATTCTGACCGCCTGAGAAAGGGGCACACTTTGTTTAATCAGAGCGCATATGGCGGCGAAGGATGTGGTGAAATTCGGCTTCGCTTTTCTTTAATTAATTCAAGGTCTATGCCAAAACTAATAAACAGCGGCAGCAATACTGCGAATTCATCAAACAGGCGGGCCGTGCGTGACTTCACGGCAGGCGGGCAAAACTACTTTAAAGGTGGTTCCGGATGTACCGGGGGCTTCATCTTCGCTCAGACTGTCGCACTCTATTCGGCCGCCAAGTCTCGTTATAATCCCGTAGCTTACCGAAAGGCCCAATCCGGTTCCTTGACCGACTTTCTTAGTAGTAAAGAAAGGATCGAATATTTTGCCAAGGTATTCCCTCTTGATTCCGCACCCCGTATCCATAACGGTGGCTTCGACTTCTCTTCCGCTTGAACCCGGGCGGGTTTCTATTCTAAGCGTTCCCTGCCCGTCCATCGCCTGCACGGCGTTGTTTATCAAATTAAGAAGGACCTGCTGAAGACCGGTTGAATCTCCTTGCACAAGCGGCAGATCCCGGGAGAGAGACAGGACCAGTTCTATATTATTCATGTCGAGGGTGTGTTTCACAACTGAGACGATCGACTCGATATTCTCATTGAGATCAGAGCATGCTTCGTCTTCCTCTCCCATCCTGGCGAAGCTCAGCAGTCTTTCCACGATGCTTTTGCAGTGCAGGCCGTGTCTTTCAATGGTCTTGAGGTCATTATACTCCATTGAGCCGGTGTCCATTTTTTCCAGAAGCAAATCGCAAAAACCAAGCATTATCCCGATCGGGTTGTTTATTTCGTGCGCGACACCGGCGGCCATTGTTCCAAGGGAAGCGAGCTTCTCGGTGTTAATGAGCTGCTGTTCGATATTTCTTCTTTCGGTAATATCTCTGGCGATGGCCAGGGCATAGTCTTCGCCCCCTTCACCTTTTACGGGAATATACTGAATATTGAACCAGAAATTTCCTGAGGGCAGAGCCAAACGTGTTTCGATCTTTTGACCCTTTGCGGAAGCGAGGGCCTCCCGAACGTAATTCAACTGCTCATAGACCTGCTCTCTGGGCAAAAACCGGTAGAGGCTCTGGCCTGTCATCTCCTGGATGTTGACCCCGAAAATACGAGACATATGCTGGTTTGCGGTCCTTATCAGCCCGTTTCGATCCATCGTGAAGATCAGGTCTTCGGCGCTTTCCACCAGGGAGCGGTACTTGGTTTCAGAGCTTTCAAGCTCATCGGCGTATTTGCGGATGTGATCCGTCTTGATCGCGACCTCATGCTCCAGCACACCGGACCATCTGCGTTCATAGAGCACGACGAACAGGCTGCCCAGGCAGATGATGAACACAACGAGCGCCTGGAGGAGAAATTGTCTCGTATATACCGAGTCTATGAAAGATTCGACCTCCGCCGCCGGGGCCGTTACGGCGACCGACCACGTATAATTCACATAAGGCCCTTGAATGTGGACCGGCGCGAAAGCGAGCAGCTTTTCCATCGGTTTGACAACTTCCCGATGCCACCCGGAAATATACGAACCGGTACCCTCCTTGCCTTGCATCATCTCTTCCCGCTGAATTTCGTTGATTCGGGCAAATGAGAGAGCGGGGTTTCTGTTTGGCCTCGCGTCGAAAGCTGTTTCGCCGATGAACAACTTCTCCGGGTGATAGATAAACTTCCCATATGAGTCAATGACCCATGCATAGCCGGTTTTCCCGGAACGGATAGAGGGCATTATTTCGTGCATCAGATGAGTAGCATCCAGGGTTAGTCTGATGTAACCGGCAAATGCTCTGGAGGGGTAAGGGTGAGCGGCGTTGGGGGCTTCTTCGTAAGTTGGCGTAATCAAGTCGAACAGGAGGCCCCCCCTGTCTTTTGCCCCTTCTTTTGGATATAGAGTCGTGCCCATTGTTTTGCCCCTGTTTGCCGTATCTGCGGCCCAGGACACATACGCCCCGGGCTCCTGCTGCGCAGGTCCCAGATTGCGTATGATGATCCCCTGTTCGCTCGCGGCGAAAATCTGGCTCCCGTCCCTGTCTATGCGGCGAATTGCGATGATGCTGCTCCCGTTGAAAACCGGAAGCGTCGAGAGCAGCAGGGCTTCGTAGCTGTCAGGATCACAATACTGAATGACGGGAAGGGAGTTCAGGAGCAGTAAGTCGTTGATAGCGTCGCTTATATGTGCTTCTATACGCTGGGCGGCGTACCTGGCGAGCACCAGTTGCTGTTCGTTAAACTGGTCTCTCAGAATGTCTTTCATGTACCTGGCGGTGGAAATGGCCAGCCACGAAGCTCCCGCAACGAGCAGGAGGGTAGCTATGCCCAGGATCTTCAACACCTTGGAGCGTTCTGGCCGTGCTTTTGCGTTCACTCGTTCTGCCCGCGCATCATGTGGTTCACATCTGAAATGATTGCCCGAAATCCGCAAACTGCAACTTTTAAATGACATTTTAATTGACTCTGCGTCAACAGTGGAGTGAAAATCCCGGGGAATAGGAATTCCGGGGCGAAACAAGTTATCCCGGCCGGCGCTCGGCCATAGTTTGAACGTAATGTTTTCATATGAAAAGGCATAAAAATGTCCTCAATTCTTGCTTTGGACGACGAACAGGACATGTTGGCTCTTTTGCGCAGAATCATATCCGAGAAGAGTTCCCATGGGTTGACTACTCTCAGCGATCCCACCGAACTGACTCAACTTTTGCAGCAGAAGGTCTTTGATGTCGTGCTGACCGATCTCAAGATGCCGGGTAAGAACGGCATTCAGGTGCTCGAGGAGATCAAGCAGAAAAGTCCCCAGACAGCGGTCATCATAATGACTGCCTATGGTACGATCGAGTCGGCCCTCGATGCCACCCGCAAGGGGGCTTTCGATTACGTTACAAAGCCTTTCCGCAAGGAGAGGATTCTTCATGTGATCGAGCAGGCCCTCAAATGGCAGCAGCTTCACAAAGAAAATATCTACCTTCGTCAAAAGCTCGAGGAAAAACCCGGTTATCCTACCCTGGTGGGTTCGTCTCCAGCAATGCGGTCCCTGCTTGATCACATAGAGAAGGTGGCCAAAACTTCAGCCACGGTGCTCATCACCGGCGACAGCGGGACCGGGAAGGAACTGGTTGCTCGCGCACTTCATTCCCGGAGCATCAGGAGCGGGCAGCAATTCATTCCCATCGACTGCAGCACGATTCCCGAATCGATCATTGAAAGCGAACTCTTCGGCCACGTTAAAGGGGCTTTTACCGGGGCAATCCGGAACAAGAAAGGCATGGTCGAAGAAGCCAACGGCGGGACCCTTTTGCTCGATGAAATCGGAGATCTCAGCCCGGCAATGCAGGTGAAGCTGCTTCGCCTTCTTCAGGAAGGCGAATACAAGGCTGTGGGATCGAATACGATCAGCAAGGTGGACATCCGGTTCATCGCCGCTACGAATCAGGACCTGGGTGAAAAGATCAGGGAAGGGGAATTCAGGGAGGACCTCTACTATCGCCTCAACGTTATCAACATTCACCTCCCGGCTCTTTCGGAGAGAAGAGAAGACATCCCGGTGCTTGCGAACCACTTTCTTGAGAAATACAACGGTCTGCACAGCAAAAATGTCAAACGGATCTCGGATGAACTCATGCAATACCTGCTCGGAAGGGATTGGCCGGGAAATGTTCGCGAACTGGAGCATGTCATAGAAAGAGGCGTGATAATGGCTGCAGCAGACAGCCTGGAACTATCCGACATTCGAGAGCCCGGACCGGTTCACAAATCCTCCGGCCCTCAAGAACTCAGTCAATTCACCGATCTTTTTTCCATGCCGTTCAAGAAAGCCAAAGACAAGCTGATCGATCAGTTTCAGGCCGAATATATATCCAGTGTGTTAAGCCGCAACGATGGAAATGTATCGCAGGCAGCCCGCGAGTCCGGTCTCAAACGGCAGTACCTGCACAGGCTGATACGGGAAACAAACCTGGACTCGAAATCCTTCAAGAAAAATCATCCGCATTAGGCGCCGGCATCCCGAGGCGTTTGCTGCCTGATCAGTTTTCTCTCCCAGGCGGATTCTATCTTGCCGACAAGCTCATCTAACGCGCATGGCTTCAGCAGGTAATCGTATCCGCCCAGCTTCATAATCTCTGCCGCCGCATCGACGCTGGCATGACCGGTCAGGATTATCACCTCGATTTGTGGATTCTCCCTCTTTATTTTGCCAAGCGCTTCAATGCCGTTCATCTCAGGCATTTTTACATCCAGGAGAATGACGTCGTATTGATTGTTGGAAATCTCTGAAAACGCCTCTTTGGCGCTGCCCACATGAGCAGCTTCGATCTGCCTTACGGCGAGCAGCTTGTGCAGAGTCGTTCTAAACCGTTCTTCATCGTCCACTATGAGTACTTTTGGCTTCGATGACATCGATCACCCGCTTTTGTGTGAACCATAGTCCAAGGGAAGCCTCACAGCGAAAGCCGTCCCTTTCCCCGGTTCGCTTTCGACGGTAATTGTTCCGCCCAGCCGAACAACTATGCTCTGGCACAGCGAAAGACCCAGTCCGGTCCCTTTGCCTGGAGGCTTTGTGGTAAAGAATGGGTCGAATATCCTGTTCAGATTCTCTTTTGGAATCCCGCACCCGGTATCGCTGATCTCAATTTCGATCTCGCCATTCTCCGGCATCCGAGTTCGGATCGTTATCGTACCCTTTTGTCCGCCGGCGTAGGCGGCATTGTTCAGCAGGTTCAGCACGACCTGCCTCAGCAGAGGCGGATCGGTAAGTGCGGGCGGCAAATCTTTTCGGTACTGCCTTACTATAAGGATACCCTTGTGTGAAACTTCCTTATCAACCAGCTTTGCCATATCCTCCAAAAGTTTGTTAATGTCTGTCCTCTGGACCAGGGGATCTCTTTTTCTGGCAAAGTCCAGAACTCTACGGGTTATTTCACCGCACCTGTCGACCTGGCGGGCGATTTCATCCAGTGAATCTTTGAGCTCTCCCATGCTTTTTTCGTCCGGATTTTCCCCCCGGAGCTGATGACGCGCCCATTCGGCTTCTTGAGCCATGATCGCCAGCGGATTGTTTATCTCATGGGCCAGTCCGGCTGACAGTTCGCCAATGGCAGCCAGTTTTTGAGACTGGATGAGTTGCAGGTCGAGAAAACATTCTTGCTCCTGGGCCTTTACCGCCTTGCGAACCAGTGAACTTATAACAAAAAAGCAAAGGGCGGCCACTGCCAGCGCTACGAAAGTCAGCCATACTCCAGAGTATATCCAGAGCGGAACTGCAAGCAGAACAATCGACAGCGGAACCGCCAGAATGTAAACCCTCCGGTATTTCCGGACGGACACCATGCTATGCCTTTCGGATCCGCTCCTCGTGAAGCATCTTCCTTTGGGCGGCCTGGTTCACTTTTTCAATGAGCTCTTCGAAGTCCGCCGGCTTGATTACATAGTCAAACGCGCCAAGCTGCATTCCCTGTATTCCCGATTCGACCGATCCATGCCCGGTCAGCATGATGACTTCGGTGAGAGGGCTTCTTTTCCTTATTTCCTTCAATGTTTCGATTCCATCCATCCCTGGCATTCTTACATCAAGGATCACCACATCAAAGGATTGCTCCTGGAGAAGAAGGAGTGCTTCCTTCCCGCTGCCAACTCCGGCTACCTCGATCTGACGTTTACGCAGACGTTTTACGATAGTTTCCAGGAAATCCGGCTCATCGTCTATGACTAATACTCTTGGTCTCGCCATTTTCATAAATTCCTCGCGGGGCGTAGAGTCAGATTGTTTTCTCGTTTATCCAGGGCAGATAGATAGTGAATGTTGCGCCCTTGCCAGTTTCGCTTGACACATCCAGCCTGCCCCCGAGCTTTTCGATTATGCTGTAACTGATCGCAAGCCCCAGGCCTGTACCCTTTCCGTATTCTTTTGTACTGAAAAACGGATCGAAAATCTTGCTCATCAGTTCTTTCGGGATTCCCGGACCATTATCGGTGATACTGACGTTAAGCTCCCGCCCGCTCTCGTTAAAACCCGTCTTTATGTTTATTTCTCCCGACTTGCCGATAGCGTCGATAGCATTGTTAAGAATATTCAAAAATACCTGCTGGAGTTGTGAGGAGTCACTGACCGTAGCAGGAAGCTCATCGTAGAATTCCGTCTTTATGTCGATACTTCGATAATGAGCTTCATTTTCAAGGAAATCGACGGTATCGGATATAAGCCTGTTCAGGTCGACCTGCTCCCGGACAGGTTCCATTCGTCTTGCAAAACCGAGCAGCCGGTGAGTTACCTTTTTGGCTCGGTCCACATGAAGGTCTATTTTACGAACTGCATCGTCGAACTCAACAAAGTTTTCGCTTTTCGCGATCTCCTCTTCCGACAGCAGGTCACGTATCCACCCAACCTTTTCTTTTATTACGGCGAGGGGGTTGTTCACCTCATGAGCTATTCCGGCGGCCAGCTTCCCAAGGGCCGCCATTTTACTGGACTGTATCAGGCTGGCATCCAGCACGGCCTTTTCCCTGTCAGCTTTTTCCAGTTGCCGGACCATTGCCCTGGATATGAACAGAGAACCTATCACCATCACCAGCACCCCGCCTGCTACAAGCTCAATGGCAAAAAATCTTGCCCACAGAACAGGCACCATAGTCTCAAATGGCTCTTCCTTTATTATCAGCAGCCATTCCTTATTTTTCAGCCAGGCAAGCCCAACAAGGGCCATCCCGCCGCCCAAATCCCTTTCCTCCACGATGGTCCCCGAAAACCTCTGGAAGACCGGATAATCAATTTTGCTCAGCAGTTCGCCGCCAAAACGGGGCGAGGTCTGAAGCACGTTATAGCGGTTTACTACAAAGGCATCGCCTTTCGGCCCCAGTTGCGCAGCCTTAACCATGCCATCGAAAATGTCAGTATCGATGGTGGCGCGCAGAATCCAGCTCCGGTCCCCTTCCCTTCTCATTATTGCGATAATGAAATGAGGAAATTTCCTAAACCCGGTAAAAACATCGCTTATATAGAAACCGCGCAGCATCGTTTCGTGGAACCATTCCTCATTACTATAATTCACGCCCTTCAACTGATACGGCCCGATGTAGGCGACGTGGTTTCCGTCTCTGTCGATGATCCCAACATCTACATAAGATTTGGAGCGCATCTGAAGCAGTGTGAAGACCCGGTTCAGATACTCCTCGTCTTTCAGTTGATCCAAGGAATGGGTATAAACCAGGGTATTCAATTGAGAAAGGCGCTCTTCAAGAAAGAGATCTATCGCGTTTCTGCGGTTTTCA
>JBEKXG010000054.1:0-13852 GCA_049512295.1 Syntrophobacteraceae bacterium | reverse complement strand
CAAACGGATAATCCACTAGAAACGAAGACATCGACAGCAATCGCGGATCGCACATGTCCTCGAGCCGGTAGCGCTGCAAAGCACCCAGGTAGTCCGCATAGCCAAGCTCAGCGTACAACTCCTCCAAGATAGCGAAGTAGCGTTCCCGAATCTCAGCTCCGAACTCTTGCTCAAGATGGTTCCTGAGGACATCCATCACCCGGTCGTTGTCGAGCAGGGTATTGTCCACGTCAAAAAGGAACAAAACTTCCTTGCGAGACGTCATCCGATCGCCTCCTCAGGCTTGTGGCAGTACCGGCCGCCGGCGTCCATCTCATCAAGGCGCCCCGTCTCTTCCGCTGAGGAATGCCTGCCGGCCGCTGCCCGCCGATCTAGTACGGCCACTTCCAGTTGGTGAACTCGGGCTTATCGACACCGTACTCGTGGGCATGGTTGGTGTTTTCGATAATCTGATTCTTTAACCACTCCTTGAAATGAGCACCGGCGACCCGGAGCTTGGGAACCCTGTCGATGACATCCATCGCCAGATTGAAACGATCGATCTGGTTCTCTATGGCGAGATCGAGGGGCGTATTAATATTACCATATTCCTTGTAGCCGCGAACGTGCAGGTTTTGGTGGTTGGTGCGGCGGTAAGCGAGCTTGTGAATCAGCCAGGGGTAGCCATGAAAGTTGAAGATGACCGGCTTGTCCGTGGTGAACAGGCTGTCGAAGTCCCGGTCGGAAAGGCCGTGGAGATGCTCGGTTTGCGGCTCCAGTTTGAACAGATCGACGACGTTGATGAAACGCACTTTGAGTTCCGGGAAGTTCTCCCGGAGCAGCGCGGTCGCCGCCAGGGCTTCCGTGGTGGGGATATCGCCCGCGCAGGCCATCACCACATCGGGTTCACCTCCCTGGTCGTTGGAGGCCCAATCCCAGATGCCGATGCCCTTGGAGCAGTGCCGGACAGCCTGATCCATGGTCAGGTATTGCAGATGAAGCTGTTTATCCGAAACGATGACGTTGACATAGTTCGTGCTTCGCAGACAGTGGTCCGCCACCGACAGCAGGCAGTTGGCATCGGGGGGCAGGTAGATACGAGTTACTTTAGCGCTCTTGTTGGTAACTACATCCAGAAATCCGGGGTCCTGGTGGCTGAAGCCGTTGTGGTCCTGGCGCCACACGAGGGAAGTGATCAGTATGTTCAGCGAGGAAACGGGAGTTCGCCAGGGGACGTCCCGGCACTTCTCCAACCACTTGGCGTGCTGATTGAACATGGAGTCAACGACGTGTATGAAGGCTTCATAGGAAGCGAAGAGTCCGTGGCGCCCGCTCAGCAGGTAGCCTTCCAACCAGCCTTCCAGGGTATGCTCGCTGAGAATTTCCATTACCCGGCCGTCGGGTGACAGTTCGCTCCCGTCTGCATCCTCGGGCTTGATTTCCGCCATCCAGGTTTTTTGGGTCGCTTCATAAATCGCGGTCAGACGGTTGGAAGCCGTCTCATCCGGACCGAAGACCCGAAAATTGTTCATATTGTTACGCATCACATCGCGCAGGTAGACGCCGAGAGCGTAGGTGTTTTCGACCATGGCGCTGCCGGGCTTAGCAACCTGGACGGCGTAGCCGCGGAAGTCAGGCAGGCGCAGCGGCTTGCGCACCAATCCGCCGTTTGCAACCGGATTGGCGCTGATGCGGCGGAGGCCGGCGGGGGCCAGTGCCTTAAGCTCCGCAATCAGCTTGCCGTTATCTTGAAACAATACTTCGGGCCTGTAGCCCCGCATCCATTCTTCCAGCAGCTTCAGGTGAGCGGGATTTTCGTGAACCTGGAAGGGCACCTGGTGGGCCCGCCAGAAGTCCTCGACCTTATGGCCGTCCACTTCCCGGGGACCCGTCCAGCCTTTGGGGGTGCGCAGCACGATCATCGGCCACTCGGGGCATTGAGGCACACCGCTGGTACGGGCTTCGTGCTGGATCTGCTTAATGTCGGCGATTACAGTTTCCAGCGTTCGAGCCATCAACTGGTGCATGGCTTCAGGGTCCGAACCTTCGACAAAATAGGGTTTATAGCCGTAGCCGATAAAGAGGCTCTCGAGTTGCCTGTGGGGTATCCTGGCGAGAATCGTCGGATTTGCGATTTTGTAGCCGTTCAGGTGTAGAATGGGCAGCACCGCCCCGTCGCGGACGGGATTGAGAAACTTGTTGGAGTGCCACGCCGTGGCCAGCGGCCCGGTCTCAGCCTCCCCATCGCCCACCATAACCGCAACGATCAGATCGGGATTATCGAAAGCCGCCCCGAAGGCATGAGAGATGCTGTAACCCAACTCGCCCCCCTCATGAATCGAGCCGGGAGTTTCCGGGGTACAATGGCTGCCGATGCCGCCGGGGAAGGAGAACTCTTTGAAAAACTTGCGCATGCCCTCTTCGTCTTCGCTCTTATCCGGGTAGACCTCGGAATAGGTCCCTTCGAGGTAGGCGTTGGAGAGGGTGGCGGGGGCGCCGTGGCCGGGCCCTGAAATGTAAATCATGTTCAGATCGTATTTTTTGATCAGCCGGTTCAGGTGCACCCAGGTGAAGGTCTGACCGGGGTCCGATCCCCAATGCCCCAGGAGGCGCTTCTTGATGTGTTCCATCTTCAGGGGCTCTTTCAGCAGGGGATTGTCCCGCAGAAAAATCATGCCCACGCAAAGGTAAAGGGTCGCATGCCAGTAGGCATCGATCTTCCGAAGTTCCTCTGCGCTAAGGGGGCCTTCCGATACCCCGGGTTGAAAAACCGGTGGCTCAGCCACGATGATCTCCTCACTTTTCTAAAGGATCAGGCCTCACGCGAACGCCCAACGCGTCGGGCAGACGCATATAGCGTTCGGCCTGCCCGCTACGCGCTCACACGCGTCTGCCCGCGTTGGGCACGCGTGAGGACTGGCGAAGCCGCGACGCTTCGTCGACGGCGAGCACACGAAGCGAGATCGGCACGATTATTGTCGCCGCTCAGAAAGCCTCCTCGCCGTCGGCGAGGCTTATTGTACCAATATCATAAAACTCAATCAGAGGAGTCTATGTCAAAGTTGTGTTTAATTTATTTTTCCTTTATGTAGTAAGTCTGTCATACGAGGTCGTTGGTTTGCCTTGCAATCATCAAATCTTCATCGGTACGCATCACCCGCACGACGCATGGACTGTCTTCCCGGGATATGATGGGAGCGTTGGCATCATTGCGGCTTGAATCCAGGCGGATACCGAGGAATTCCATGCCCTCGCAGATGCGCCAACGGACGGCCGGAGCGTTCTCGCCCACACCGGCGGTAAAAATCAGGGTGTCCAGCCCCCCCAGAGCGGCGGCCAGGGCCGACAGAAACTTTTTGGCCTGGTAACAAAAGAGATTGACCGCTGCTGCGGCACGGGGGACCTCTTTCTCCTTATCGAGCAGGTCCTTCATGTCCGAGCTGATTTCGGACACACCCAGCAATCCGGATTTTCGGTTTACCATATCATTCAGGGCAGAGATCTGCACGCCTTCTTCCTCAAGAAGGTACACCAGAACACCCGGATCCAGATCCCCCGAGCGCGTGCTCATTACCAGGCCCCCCGCAGGCGTAAATCCCATCGTCGTATCCACGCTTTTGCCATGCCGCACGGCGGTCATACTCGCCCCGTTGCCCAGGTGAGCGATAATCACCCGGCCGTCTGCCGCCTCAGGGCCCGCCTGACGCCTCAGCTCCTGAGTCAGGTATTCGCAGGAGAGGCCGTGGAAACCGTAGCGGACGACACCCCCGTCCCGCACGCGCCCGGGCAGTGCATACATCTGCGCCACCTCGGGCATCTGCCGGTGAAAAGCGGTATCAAAACAGGCAACCTGCTTCAGGGCTGGATACAACTGCTGAACTGTCTCTATAATTCTGAGCGCTTGCGGGAGATGCCCCGGAGCCAGAGGAATGAGTTTCCTGAGCGACGCCAGCAACTCGAGCGAGATTATGTGTGGGTGGATATATTCAACACCCCCATGCACCACCCGGTGACCTACTGCGTCTAACCCCTGCCTGCCAATATGGTCATGCAGCCAGTCCAGGAGGACCTGCAAGGCAGTCTCGTGGTCCGGCAGCCTAAGCTCGCGCCTGGTCAAAACCTTGCCGCCGGCATCCTTCATCTCGAAATGGCTGCCGGCTAAGCCAATCCGATCGATTTTCCCTGACAGCACCAGCATCTCTGAAGGGCCCACGTGGTACAGGGCCAGTTTTACGCTGGAAGATCCGCTGTTGATGGTTAAAATGCAGTTAAAACGCTTGCCGGTCATGCTGGCCTTTCAAGTGTGATGCCGCTTCGCTGTCAACCAGCCAGTAGACGTCTCCGCCGTGAAGTTCCGGTTGAACGAGCTGAGCGGGCAGCCGCATCGGGTCTCGCGGCCCTTCCAGGACTTCCTTCAATACTTGAGCCTTCGAGGCGCCGGATACGATAAATGCCACGGAAGCCGCCTGGTTGATGAGCGGCGGAGTCAAAGTGACTCGATAAAGAGCCTGCTCTGCTACGTATACCTCGGCAGCCCATCGTTCATGTTCCCGCAGCGCCGAAGAATCAGGAAACAGGGAAGCCGTGTGGCCGTTCTCGCCCAGTCCCAGAAGGATCAGGTCGAAACGAGGCGGCCCGCCGGCAAAGAAAGAGCGCAATAATGCTTCATATTGCCGCGCGGCATATTCAGGTGATTCCGCACAGTGGATGGGATGAATCTGGGCGGCAGGGACAGGCACATGGCCCAGCAGAGATCTTTCGGCCGACAGTGCGTTGCCGCGTGGGTCCCCGGGCGTTACGCACCGCTCATCGCCCCAGAAGACATGTACATGGTTCCAGGCTATCCGGTCCCGAAGGGGGGCGCGCGCCAGGGTCTCATAGGTCTTTTGCGGCGTGCTCCCGCCCGATAGCGCCACGCTGAAGCGGCCTCGGGCTTTGAACGCAGCTTCAGCCTGAGTGACAAACAACTCGGCAGCCCCCCGGCTGAGGGATTCAAGGTCCGAATAGATCCGGATCACAACGGAGGCTCCTTTATCACCTCGCATGTCGCCATATCTTCTCGACACTGCAGGAAGGTTGGCACGACCCAGTTGCGTCCATCCTGGGCCGTCAGTATCTCCGCCCCTTCCGGCCCCCAGGTCCCCGCCTGGTAGTTGGGAAAGTCTGTGGGCCGCACCGACTCCCAAACATCCAGAATGGGTGTGATGACCGACCAGGCCGCTTCGGTTTGATCGGCACGCATGAACAGCGTGGCGTCACCGCGCATGACGTCCAGCAGCAAGGTTTCATAGGCTTCGGGCGAGGCCGCCTTAAAGGCCTCCCGGTAATAGAACTGCATCATCACCGGAGTGAGATACATGCCCGGCCCGGGCTGTTTGACTTCGAAGCGCAACAGAATGCCCTCTTCAGGCTGGATGGCAATGAGCAGGCGATTGGGACGGCAGTCCAAAAGCGCGGAAGCGGGGAATGTCTGGTGAGGCACCGGCCGAAAGTGAATGGAAATTTCCGAGATCCTGGCAGACAGGCGTTTGCCGGTACGCAGATAGAAGGGCACGCCCTGCCAGCGCCAGTTATCGACAAAAAGCTTCACGGCGGCAAAGGTCTCAGTGGTCGAATTCGGAGTCACATCGGGCTCCGAGCGATAGCCGGCAACATGCGTTCCTCCGATCCAACCCGCCCCGAACTGGCCGCGCGCCGCTACCTGGTGGATCCGATCCGGCTGGATCGGACGAATGGCGCGGAGCACATCCAGTTTCTTGTTGCGGATTTCATTGCTGTCGAAAGAAATGGGCGCCTCCATAGCCGTGAGGCAGAGTATCTGCAGCAAATGATTCTGGAACATGTCCCGCAAAGCTCCGGCATGCTCGTAGTAGCCTCCGCGATGTTCGACGCCCACCTGCTCAGCCACGGTGATCTGCACGTGGTCGATGTAGCGCCGGTTCCAGATGGGTTCAAAGAAGGTATTGCCGAAACGAAAGGCAAGAATGTTCTGTACGGTTTCCTTACCCAGATAGTGATCGATACGATAAATCTGGGGTTCCAGGAATATCTCGGCCAGGGCGCGATTCAATTTTTTCGCCGAATCAAGGTCGTGGCCAAAGGGTTTTTCCACGACGATACGGGACCGCTGTCTGTCCCTGTTCAGTTTCGCCTTTGCCAGCCCCCGCGCCGTTGGCTCGACCCTGTCCGGCGGCAGAGCCAGGTAGAATATGTGATTGGCCTGCCTGCGCCATTCTTTGTCATAGGCTGAGAGCCTCCCGGCAAGATCGTTAAACGCCTGCGGGTCATCCAGATCAGCGACGGCATAGGACAGGTGGGTGGCAAACTGCTTCCACTTTTCCTCATCGGCCTCACCCCGGCGCGAGAACCGGTTCACCCCTTCGTGCAGGTGCCGGCGAAATGCTTCATCGGCTAATTCCTTACGGCCCACACCAAGGACCGCGAATCGCTCCGGCAGCCAATGGTCCAGGAACAGGTCGTAGAGCGCGGGGATTAACTTGCGCCAGGTCAGGTCGCCTCCTGCGCCGAAGATAACAAAAACGCCGGGTTTGGGCAGATTACGGGTTTGCATGGGGTATCCTCACTGTTCGCTCCATGCCGTGTGGAAGACGCCGGGCATGTCGATTCGTTCGTAGGTGTGAGCGCCGAAATAATCGCGCTGTGCCTGTATCAGGTTGGTGGGGAGCCAGGCACTGCGATAGGCGTCGAAATAGGCCAGGGAGGCCATCAGGCCCGGTACCGGCAACCCCAGGTCCGCAGCCGCGCCGAGGACGATCCGCAACTGTCCCCGGCGGTTCGCAATCTCCCGGCCCAGGTGAGTGTCCATCATTATGTTCGGCAGATCCGGTTGGGCCTGGTAGGCAGCACGGATATGCTCGAGCAGGGCGGCGCGAATGATGCACCCTCCCCTCCAGACGCCGGCCACAACTTCGAGGTCCAGTCCGTAATCGTACGTGGAGGACGCCTTCCTGAGCAATGCCATCCCTTGAGCGTAAGTGATGATCATGCCGGCGTACAGTGCCTTGCCGAGCTGTTCGATGAACCGTTCGCTTTCCCCTTGGAGTTTTGTCTCAGTACCGCGCAGCATCTCCCCTGCCGCCCTTCGTTCAGACCGATATCCGGACAGATTCCTCATCATCACCGCCACATCGATATTTGGAGTCGGCACCTGCAGTTCCATCGCATCCTGCGACATCCACATTCCGGTGCCTTTCTGCCTGGCTTGATCCAGGATCATGTCTATGAGCGGCGCCCCGGTCTTCTTCTCATCATGGCGCAGGAAGATGGGCGCTGTGATTTCAAGCAGGTATGAGCTAAGCTCCGTCCGGTTCCACCGTTCATAGACGGCGGCCAAAGAGTCGGCATTCATTCCGAGGCCCCGCTTCATCAGGTCATAGGTTTCGGATATGAGCTGCATCACCCCGTACTCAATGCCGTTGTGGACCATCTTTACGTAGTGGCCGGATGAACCCGCTCCCATGTAGGCGGCGCAGGGCTCGCCGTTTACATGCGCAGCAGCAGCCTGAAGTATCGCCCGCACCCGCTCATAACCCTCCAGGGAACCGCCGGGCATGAGGCTCGGACCGTGCCGTGCGCCGCCCTCTCCTCCGGATATCCCCATACCCATGAACAGCAAACCCTTCTCAGCCAACAGCCTGGCTCTGCGGTTCGTGTCACTGAAATGGGAATTGCCGCTGTCGACGAGAAGATCGCCACGTTCGAGGTGCGGCACAAGGTCTTCGATTACGGCATCTACCGGCGCCCCGGCCGGGACAAGCAGTATGATGGACCGCGGCCGGCGTATCAATCCGACCAGTTCGGGCAGAGTGTAACCGGCACGGATTTTGCCGCCGCCTGCCTGTTTTTCGATGAACTCACGGGTCTTTGCGGCAGTCACGTCATATACGGCAACTGAGAAACCGTGCTCGGCGATGTTCAGCACGAAGTTTCCACCCATGACCCCCACTCCGATCAACCCGATATCGCATCCGTGATTCGCCATGATAGCTCCTTATGGATCCGCACTGCACGCCGCTTTGCACTTCTCCGCCAGAGTGCGCATGAGGCTGTCGTAGGGCTCATTGAACTTTGCGACCCCCTCATCTTCCAGTTGCCGGGTGATCTTATCGAGATCGATATTCAACTCGGGAAGACGTTTGAGAAAATCAGCCGCTTCATCGAGATGCTCCTCGAGGCGGGGTGCCGGATCGCCGTGATCGCGATAGGCATTGATGGTCTCCGGCGGCAGGGTATTGATCGTGTCCGGTCCGATCAGAGGTTCTACGTACTTAACGTCCGGGTATTCCGGGTTTTTAGTGCTGGTGCTGGCCCAGAGGACTCGCTGCGGACGGGCCCCCTGAGCGGCCAGCCTTTGGAATCGCTCACTGTCAAATATCCCCTTGTAAATCTGGTATGCCATCTTTGCACTGGCAACGGCGATCTGCCCATGGAGCCTGGCGGCAGTTGCGGCTTCAGGTCCTCCACTCGCCATTATTTTCTCAAACAGGGGATCGATCAGCACGTCAATGCGGCTGAGGAAGAAACTCGCCACAGAAGCCATTCCTTTGACGGGCAGGCCTCCGGCGGCCCGATCTTCGAGCCCCGCTATATAAGCCTCGGCCACTTCGCGATAGCGCGGCAGGCCAAACAGCAGAGTCACATTGACATTGACCCCTTCGCTGATCAGTTGCCGGATAGCCGGAAGTCCTTCCAGAGTTGCAGGGACTTTAATGAAGACGTTGGGACGGTTCAGCGCTGCCCAGAGCTGACGCGCCTCGGCAATGGTGCCCCGGGTGTCGTGGGCCAGGTGCGGGTTGACCTCCAGGCTTACAAATCCGTCTCCCCCTTCGAGCCGGTCATATGTCGGCCGAAACAGGTCGGCGGCCGTCTGAACGTCTTCCACTGTGAGCTCCCGATAGATTTCTTCGATATTTCTGCCTGCAAAGGCAAGAACTCGAATGGCATCGTCATAATCATGACTTCCTGCGATCGCTTTGTCGAAGATGGAGGGATTGGAGGTCACTCCGCACAGCCCGTCTCCTTCGATCAACTGCCGCAACTCTCCGGAGTTGATCACATGGCGGCTGATATAGTCCATCCAGATGCTTTGGCCAAACGCACGCAGCTTGAGCAGAGGGTTATCTTTCATCCTTGTTTCTCCCATGTTTCCAGTTGCGCCACTTTCTGCAGGCGGCGCCGGAAACGTTCGGCGTCTTGGAATCGGGCGTTCAAGAACATCCGGATCAGATCCAGCGCTAATTCATAACCGGTCACCCGGCCGCCCAGACACATCACGTTCATATCGTCATCCTCGACCCCCTGATGGGCCGAGAAGACGTCCGTAATCAATGCAGCCCGCACTCCGGGCACCTTGTTGACGGCGATACATGCCCCTACGCCACTCCCACAAATGGCCAGCCCCCGGTCCAGCTCTCCGCTGGAGACCGCTTTGGCCATGGGAACAACGAAATCAGGATAGTCATCTCCGGGAATCGTCTCGTAAGCCCCGAAATCGACAACCTCGTGTCCCCATGATTTTAGTTCTGCAGCCAGACTCTCCTTGAGCGCGAATCCGCCATGATCTGCAGCAATGCCCACGCGCATGTCCACTTCCCCTCGCTGTAACCGGTTTGCCCCCCTGCCTCTTGACATCAGAGGAGGCTTTTCACCTTTCTGACAATGGCATTCTCGGATATTTCCTCGTAGTCGAGGAGCTCCTCCGGCTTCCCGCTCTTTGGTTTGCTTCGTACCGCCAGAGAGTGCACCGGCACGCAGAAGGCAGCCAAAGCACTCCTCACAGCTTCTCCAATACCTCCCTCGGGATAGTGATCTTCAACGGTAATGATGAGCCCGGTGGCGCTCGCAGCCTCGCGCAGCGTGGTTTCATCCAAAGGCTTGATGCTATAGAGGTCGATCACACGAATGAGTATCCCTTGCTTCCGCAATTCCTCATAAGCTTTCAGAGCCTCATGGAGGGTCACGCCCGCCGCGACGACCGTGGCGACGTCCCTGTCGCTCTTTTTCAGCACCTTGCTCCCGCCAATAACAAAGACTTCGTTTGCATCGTAAATAATGGGGGTATCCATCCTCGTGGTACGAATGTAGACAATGCCCGTATGTTTGGCTGCCTCTTCGACCAAATGGTCCGTTGATACCGCATCGGATGGATAGAGCACCACGCTTCCCAGAACGGCTCTGAACAGGGCGATGTCTTCAAGGCCCATCTGGGAGGGTCCATCCTGGCCGATGGAGACTCCCGCATGGGAGCCCACAAACTTAATGTTCGCATCTGAATACTGACTCATTCTGATCTGATCGAAAGCCCGGCTCAAGAATGCGGCAAAAGTTGATACAAATGGAATTTTACCCCGGCGGGAAAAACCCAGGGCCGCTCCAGCCATATTTTGCTCCGCGATGTACATCTCAAAAAACCGTTCAGGGTATGCTTCCTTGAACTGCTCGGCCCCGGTTGAATTGCTCACCTCTCCATCCAGGCTCACCACCGTAGGGTAGCTGGGAAATATCCGCACCAATGCCCTGCCGTAGGCCATTCTGGTGGCGACGGGTTTATCGGGCGGATAATACACCTTCTCAGCCTCCCGGGAGGCAGCAAGTTGGGGCTTCAAGTCTTCCGGTTTAGAGATTTGGCCCCTGGCGGATCGATCGATGTCACCCAATTCCTGCAACGCCCTTTGTAACTCATCCTTTTTGAGCGCCTTTCCGTGCCAGCCGTTTTTGTCTTCGAGAAAAGACACCCCTTTACCTTTAATGGTCCTGGCAATGATCATGGTCGGCCTACCGGAGGTGCGCAGGGCTTTGCCGTAGGCCTCGAGGACCTCGGGAAATGAATGACCGTCTATCAGAATCGTTTCCCAGTCGAAAGACGATATTCTCCTCCGGTAGGCATCGAGATCGTGTCCGTACATGGTTTCGCCGCGTTGCCCCAAACGGTTCACGTCCAGTATTCCTACAAGATGGTCCAGTCCGTAATGTGCTGCGATCTCCATTGATTCCCACTGTGAACCCTCAGCCATTTCACTATCGCCGAGCAGTACGTAGGTCCTGTAAGGGAGCTTGTCCAGATATTTGGCGTTCAGGGCCATTCCGACACCGATTGCCAGGCCTTGCCCCAGCGAACCGGTAGCCGCTTCGGCATAACGAAAATCTACAGTGGGATGACCTTGCAGGGGACTGCCAAATCTCCTGTAAGTCATTAGCTCATCTTCCGTAAGAGCGCCGGCCGCAGTCCATAGCGCGTAAAAAAGCGGGGAGGCGTGCCCCTTGGAGAAGATCAGACGGTCATTATTGGGGTGTTCAGGAAGATCCAGATCGTATTTAAATATCCCGCCAAACAGGAGACCGGTCATCAACTCCGCCGCAGACAGCGATGAGGTTGGGTGGCCGGACCCAGCTTCCGTAGTGGCGGTAAGTGAATAATAGCGGATCAGGGCAGCCAGCTTTCTCAACTTCTCCACCTTCTCGTCCTCAAACATGGCTTGTTCTTCCTCCTCTGACGTAATCACAGGTTCCCCTCTTTCACAAGGGACTCGGCAGCACTCACTTCTTCTTTGGAAAAGTAAGCACCGCTCACCTCCCGGGCCAGCCTGGCGAGAAAAGTCCGGAATGGCTATTGATTAGGGCTGGATATGTGTATGCGAAAAGTATTGCATTCATGTACTAACCTATGAGAATAGATTGTGCGTTGAAGTTTTCCGTTTACCTTATATGCCAAAGGACCGACAATGCCCAGGAAACTAATCGAAATCGCATCAGAGATCGTACAAACGCAAGTATGTTTAACCCCCATGACAGCCGCCGATATTACCTCATCTCTTCGGCAGGTCTTCAGCACTCTCCATGAGCTGCAAAGGGCCGAGTCCGGGGAGAGCGAGTTGCCCGCAACACAAGAACCGCTTCCAGCAAAGGAAGTAATTCCTCAAGCACTCACGCCTGAGGATTCAATCCAGGAAAACAAGATAATCTGTCTTGAATGCGGTGCTGAGATGAGGCAACTCACCCAGAAACATCTGGTGGTCCACGGCATGAGTCAGAAAGAATATAAAAGGAAATATGGTTTCACGATGCGGACTCCTCTTTCCGCAAAATCGTTGACCAAAGCCCGGAGCAAAGCCGCAAAAAAGAGGGGATTGCCTGAGAATCTCAGGAAACTGATAGAAGCGAAAAGGCAGCAGAAAGCCATGGGGCCCGCTTAGGCGGCAACTGAGGCAGTGACAGCCGGCGCACCGAAACGGACGAGACTTGGGAGTAAAAAGGCATAATTCCGGCTGAAACGCAAGAACCGGTCTCATTGACATATCAGTTGCATGTTCATTTGGAAATCGTTCATCTTGACTCACTTCAGGCTCAATCCATCGCTCCCTCTTTACAAATCTTTTCGGCTCCGGTGGTTATGAGTTCTTCATGAGGGCGGCAAAAACGAGCATCGGACGGAGGAGTCTTCTGGCCCAATTTTTTTTAGCCCGCTGCATTTTTGCCGCTTCTGGTTGCCTCTTTTGGTTGCCGTTTCCGGTTGCCGCTTCTGGTTGCCGTTTGAGAGTTCCACGCCCCGCGAAGTATAGTATTGTCATTGGTCTGAGGGGTTATAATTTAGATTTGCATGATGGCATGCGCCATGCTGTCGAAAGTTTTTCGTTATCACCGCTGGGTCTCAAATCTGGTTCTTGGAAGGGCTGACTGAGCCATAATCCGGGGAAACCCGCTATTTGCTTGAAACTGAGAGTCTTTTTCACTAGATTAACCATGAAATCTTCCCTGAGGGAGAACGAAGTTAATACGGCCCGCTAACCAGGGAGATGTTACTCGACTGAAGATCAGCGATCCTGCTTCCTGCGCAAGAAGGCCATCAGGGAGTGCCCCATGGCTACTGCAGAGCAAATTAAGGCATTGATCAAAAGCTATATTGAGGATGACGATACTCGGTTTTGTGCTGTGGCCATGCAGGTAGCCGCGCACGCAGCACGCCACGGGCATGGCCGCCTCGCTGATGAGCTTCGTGCCCTGGTGGATGAAGCGAAATCCCGCGCCGGGACAAAGCAGCGCAAGAGCACTGTTCCCATTGCTGCACCTCGTGGTGAACTATCCGAGCTCCTTAGCGCATCCTACCCGAAAGTTATGATCTCAGACATGGTGCTTAGCGATACCATGCACCAGCGCCTCTTGCGTATTCTGCGAGAATATCGCCAGCAATACAAACTTCTCAGCCATGGTCTTGCTCCCCGAAGAAAACTGCTCCTCACTGGTCCCCCCGGATCAGGTAAAACAATGACAGCATCTGCCCTGTCAGGGGAGCTTAAGCTTCCGCTTTTTGTCATTCAGTTGGACGGCCTCATAACGAGGTGCAGTTATCCTGATGATGTCGGTCCACAACAACCGAAGGGACTATTTTCTCCAGGTCTTTCTTTATAGCTCTGAATTGAGGCTTAAGTGGAAGGTCAAGATTAAAGATGGCTGCGATTTGAGTTTCTTGAAGACGTATAGCCCATGGTATTTCTGGATTGTCCTTCATCCAAAAGAATGGAGGATGACTAGGTTTATGCGGAACGATGATGTCGCCGAAAACAAGACCTCGTATTTCTGGCTTGCGCAAAAACCTCACTTCACGAGGATTGTCTTGTTCGGGATTGGTATAAGCCGTGATCCCCCATTTTTCCATTGATCGTCCTGAGTGAATCGCAAATCCGGGACCACGAATTCTGACAACTTGACGCGGGTACTGCCGCAAATATACCTCTAACGCCAACTGCCAGTCTTTGCGGTACTCCGGGTTCCTTCTCAAAAACTCCCATGCCCATTGGTGCGGGTTCAGGCTTTGGGTGAATTCATAATCTTTGGGATTCCTCCAGTCACGATCAAT
>JBEKXG010000053.1:0-19017 GCA_049512295.1 Syntrophobacteraceae bacterium | reverse complement strand
CTGAGGTTCTTTTCCCAGTCCGGCGCCAGGTCGTCGGCCTCGACCAACTTGCACCCAACCGCATCGGCTATGGTTTGCGCCGTCCTGGGCGAATACTGCGGCTGAACGAATATGGCTTTTACCCCAAGCTCCCGCGCGCGTTTTATGAATTCATCCAATTCTCTGGCCTTTGGCTCTTTTCCTTCGACTTCCGCCGGTACCTGGCTGAGTCCGTATGCGTCGGCAAAGTAGCCCCACGCAGGATGAAAAACCATGAATGAACCCGGTTTCGCCTCCGTTGCAAACAGGCGGGAAAGGAAAAGGTCAAGGTCAACGAGTTCGAGGACGAAACTCCTGTAATTGGTCTCGTAAAAGGCTCGATTCTGCGGATCGTTCGCGGCAAGGGCCTCAAAGATCGCGCGTGCCTGAAAAATCACCAGGGGCGGAGACAGCCATATGTGAGGATCGTCTGTTTCTTCATGGGAGAGGCCACCCCCCGGATTGGCCCCCTCACCCTGGTGCGAATGGCGTTCAATCGCTCTTTTCCCGATATCTTTTTCGGTGTGGATCACCACGATCTTTGTATTCGCAGAAACCATTCTAGGGAGCCAAATCTTTTCGAACGGGACCCCGCAGGCGAAATAAATCCTGGACCGGCTAAGGGCGGTCATCTGCCTGGGCCGGGGTTCGTACTGCTCAGGCGTTGCCCCCGGAGGAACCATTACCTCGACCTGGACGAATTTTCCTCCAATCTTTTCAACAAAATACCGCTGAGGCAGAATACTGACGCCGACCGGCATGGGGGCGGGGTCAGAAGCCAGGACCGCACAGTGATGAATGCTAAATGTCAGCGCAAATACCAAACCGATTTTCAAAAACGAAATTCTCATTCCTGCATGCCCTTCGCAAGCGTTTGCCATGAAAATACTCATGATATGGGATTTTGTTCTCGAACGCCATACACTAATTTAATTAATCCATGCTGAAAAATATTTGCTTTGAGAATTTTCTTTCGCGCGTGCTCTTTGAAAACTTTTCGTGGTAGGAGCGGGCCATGCCCGCGATAAACCTTTTCGCAGCAGTAAGGTGGTGGGATTTCTATGTATGATGTGGAACGCAAAGTCAAATCCCGGCAATTCAAAAACCGGAATCTGCTTGATATGCGCGGTCTATTTTAAGTCCCTCTATGTCGGTCGTCTTTTCGCCTCGACCGGCCTTGATCTGATCTATGCCCCTTTTCACGAGGGCGCGCTTGGTTGCGTAAGCCAGCGCGGTTTGCTCCGTGATCCCTCCCTGCTCATAGAGGCGCGTTATGCTGGCGTCGAATGTGACCCACCCAAACGGTTCGGCCTGTTGCATCATCTCGTAGAAGGTCTTTCCGTCGGCTTCGCCGTGAGTGATGGCTTCCTGCACTCTAAGGCTGTTGCCCAATATTTCGAAGGCGGCCACGCGCCCGCCCCCGACCTTGGGCAGCAGCCGCTGCGAAATTATCCATTTCATCGTATCGGCCAGACGAATTCGGACGAGCCGCTCCTCTTCGAGGTCGAACATACCGATGATGCGATTTACGCTCTGGCCCGCATCCATCGTGTGCAGCGTGCTCAAAACAAGGTGGCCGGTCTCGGCGGCGCTCAGTCCGATTTCCACCGTCTCACGGTCGCGCATTTCACCGACAAGAATTACTTTGGGCGCCTGCCGAAGTGCGGCCCGAAGCCCGTTTGCAAACGAGTCGAAATCGAGGCCCAGCTCGCGCTGATTGAAGGTGGCCTTGAGCTGCGGGTGGACGAACTCCACCGGGTCTTCCAGCGTTACCACGTGATAAGGGTGGCGATCGTTGATTTCGTTCAAAATAGCCGCAAGGGTCGTCGATTTCCCGCTGCCGGTCGCACCGGTCACGAAGGCCATTCCGAACTTTTCATCGGCTATCTGCCTCAGGACCGGAGGCAGTCCCAGTTCACCGACTGTGGGAATCTTGGTTGGAAGCTGCCTCATGGCGATAGAGTAAGTCCCGCGCTGCGAGAATATGTTGACGCGGAACCGCGCCCGGCCCGGGAGATGGTAGGAAATGTCACAGGACCCCATGGTAAGGAGGTGTTGAACCCCCCGGCGGTCATTCCCCACAAGGTTGAGGGCTATGGTTTCCGTGTGAAAGGGCGTCAGCGTCCGGATGCCAAAATCCATGCAGGCGGGCTTAAGCAGGCCGTCGACCTCCACCTGGGGAGGTTTGCCCACCGTGAAATTGACGTCGGAGGCACTGGGGTTTTCATCCAGAATACGCAGAAGAAATGAGTCCAACTCTGCCCGTCTCATAATCGTCCCTTCAAATCCGAAAAGAACCTACACTTCGGTGAAATCCACCGGAGGCTCGGTCAAGTAGGCGCGGAATTTCTCTTTGTCCACACACTTCATGTACGCTTCAGTGGGGTTGATTCGACCGGCCCTGAGGTGAGCAGCTATTGCGTCATCCAGGGTCTGCATTCCGTATTTCTTCCCGGTCTGAAGCGCCGATGGAATCTGGTGGGTTTTGGCTTCGCGAATCAACGCCCGCACGGCGTGGGTTGCTATCAGTATCTCCAGGACCGCTATGCGCCCCTTTATGTCGATGCGTTTGAAAAGCGCCTGGGAAACCACGGCCCGGATACCGTCGGCAAGGGTGGAGCGAATCTGGGCCTGCTCCCCTGTCGGGAATACCTCGATTATGCGGTCGACCGTCTTGGCCGCGCTCGTCGTGTGGAGCGTAGAGAAAACGAGGTGGCCGGTCGCGGCGGCCTCGATCGCCAGGCGAATCGTTTCCAGATCGCGCATTTCGCCGACCAGGATAATGTCGGGGTCCTCACGCAGAGCGGCCCTCAGTGCGGCGGAAAAAGTCCGCGTATGAGTGCCCACCTCCCGGTGATTTATCACGCAGTTCTTGCTCGTATGGACGAACTCTATGGGGTCTTCGATGGTGACTATGTGGTCTTTTCTCTTTCGGTTCGCCTCGTCGATTATCGCCGCAAGCGTTGTGGACTTGCCGCTTCCGGTCGGGCCGGTCACAACGACGATGCCCCTGGGCAGAAGGGCCAGCCTGTTTACTACTGGAGGAAGGCCGAGTTGCTCCACGGAGAGGATTTCGCTCGGAATCTCCCGGAACACCGCCCCGATGCCGTTTTTTTGCATGAAGAAATTCGCCCTGTAGCGGGCAAGCCCCGGAATTTCGTATGCGAAATCGAGGTCTCCGGTTTCCTCGAATATCTTTATCTTGTCTTCCGGGGTGATCTCGTAGAGCATGGAACGGAGTTCGTTGTCGTCCAGGACTTTATATTTTACACGCTCGAGGTCGCCTCGAATCCTCAAAACCGGCTGCTGCCCCGAAACAAGGTGGACGTCGGAGGCCTTTTGTTCGTTCATCAGTTTGAAAAAGGCGTCTATTTTGGCCATGGACTCTCCTTGGAGAGATGTATCATAGGCAACAATTGTGCCTGGAACGGAACCCGCCTCCGGCTACAATTCCACCTCTATCCAATGTCTGTGCCGGTCGTCCAGGCGGGTCAGGCCCGCCTTCGCGGCGGCATCGAGCGCCTGCCTGAATTCTCCGGGGGTGATTCTGCGGTTTATCGTCCTGTTCCTTAAGGCCTGGCCGCACGGGTGGTACTGGTCCATAATATTTACATACGTCTGCGCCGAAATCTCCCTGGCTATGAAATCGACAATTTCCGGCGTTCCGGCCAGCCCGTCGGGCATGACCAGGTGCCGCACCAAAACGCCCCTTTGAGCCACTCCGCTCCCATCCAGGACCAGGTCTCCCACCTGCCTGCGCATCTCCCGAAGGGCCAGGCGGGCGAAATCGGGGTAGTCCGGCGCGCCGCAAAGGTCCCGCGCCGTTCCAGTATCCCAGAATTTGAAATCCGGCATATAGATATCGACAATTCCATCCAGAAGCTTTAACGCCGAAACACGCTCATATCCGCCGCAATTATAGACGAGCGGAACTTCCAGCCCCTTTTCCACGGCTATGGGAAGCGCCTCGAGGATAGGCTGAATCACATGCGACGGGGTGACGAAATTTATGTTGTGGCAGCCCTTTTTTTGCAGGGCCAGCATGATTTCGGCGATATCTTCCGGACCAACCGGCATCCCCTCCCCGCCGTGACTTATGTCGTAGTTCTGACAGAAAACGCATAAAAGGTTGCAGTGGGAGAAAAAGACCGTCCCCGAGCCGCCTCTTCCCACAAGGGGCCGCTCCTCGCCGTAATGCGGCCCGTAGCTGGCCAGAACGGCATGTCGACCCGTTCTGCAAAAGCCCCTCTGGCCGGCCATCCTGTCCACCCAGCACATGCGCGGGCACATCGTACACTTCTTCATCCACGCGGAGGCGAGCCTCAGCGCTTCTTCAAGCCGCCCGCTCCTGTATGCTTCTATATATGCAGCGCTCATCCGTTTAGCATATCATGTGAAATCAATGGAGCAAACCTGTTGGACAAATGAGCCAACATATAGGAAAAATTACCAAAGGCCCACAGTCTTTATCAACGCCCCATGTTACGATTTTGCCCACACGGCATATCACCAAAGGCGCAAAAGCCCGCCTTGAAGCAAAGCGAAAGCTCCGCGCGTTAGAAGCTGACGTACTCGGCTTTGGCGTCCCTTAATGTGGCGTAGTAGCCCGCAGGGCGTAAGGCGTCCCGCCACGCATGTCTATCGGTTGCGGTGGGCGTTCGCGGAACGCCTTCTCTTTATTCGCGGATTCGCTGCTTCGCGTGAAGAATATTGGAGGCCCTCGTTTGCCGGATGAGCCGATTTTTCGCCTTCTTGCCGCGACTCATCTTTGCCAGTCGTTGTAAATATCCTCGGTTGTGCTATATTTGCCTGCCGCTTTAAGGCGGAAACCAAAAACTGAATCAGAACGATCGATTGCCCGCCCATTCCCTCCGATGGGACTGAAATGGCTTTCGAGCACAGGAGTTCCCATGAGATTGCGAAAAATACTCATGCTGCCCGCTGTGGTCTCTCTTGCGGCCATTTTTGCATTCGGGGCCGTAGCCCAACAGGAAGAGGGCCAGGTAAACGATAAAGTCCGCGAGCTCCAGGAACAGTATCGCCGCCTTTTAAAGGACGAATATAATCCTTCAACCATTGAACCGAAAACCAACGGCAAGCCTTCTTTCAGTTCCGGGTCGCGCTGGATGAAGAGTTCGAAAACCGCGAAGGGCAAAAAGTCAAAACACGGAAAATACGCGAAGAAAAAATCCCGGTCCCGTACGGCATCCCAAAAGGGGCGTTCGGGCAAAAAGAGATCCAGGACCGCTTCAAAGAAACATACCGGGAAGAAGGCGGCTCAGGCTAAAGCCTCGGCCCGAAAAGGAACAAAATCCTCCAGGGCATCAGCCACAAAAGGCGCCCAATCCTCCGGGAAAGGGACGAAGTCTTCGGGGAAGACGGCAAAAAAGGTGAGCAAATCTTCGGCGTCTCAAAAGAAGAAGAAGGGAGCCGATAAAAGAAGCGCCGGCAAGAAGGGCACAGCCAAAAAATCCGGCAAAACCGGTAACAAGAAAAAAAAGGGAGCCGATAAAAAGAGCGCCGGCAAGAAGGGCACAGCCAAAAAATCCAGCAAAACCGGTAACAAGAAAAAAAAGGGAGCCCATAAAAGAGGCGCCGGCAAGAAGGGCACAACCAAAAAATCCAGCAAAACCGATAACAAGAAAAAAAAATAATAAAAAATCATTTTGGGCAAATTCTAATTTGTATATTTTAAATTTTGTCCTTAAAATGGGGCGCATGATTGACCCTTCTCTCAAAGAGGCGACTTTATTTTCGAGGAGGAAAGGAGATTTTAGATATGAAGGGTAAGGTTCTCTCGATCATCACCGCTGTTTTGTTTGGGGCGACAATGGTGGCATCCCCCATCCTGAATGCGGCTCCGACTGACGAAACGACCGGGGCCGCTGGCATGGAGGAGCAGGCGCCGGCTAAAAAGAAGCCAGCCAAGAAAAAGAAAGCGGCCAAAAAAGTGGTTAAAAAGAAAGTAGTTAAAAAGAAAGTAGCTAAAAAGAAGGCGGCAAAGAAGAAAACCAGCAAGAAGAAGAAACCAGCCGAACAACCAGCCGAACAACCTGAATAGTTCGGGGAAGCAGTATTTCGCCTCTTTGAGAGATCGTGAAAAATCAGGGCTATGCAAAACCTGCCGTTCGATCCGGGATCGAAGGCAGGTTTTGTTTTTTTGCCAGTGGGTTCACCGCCCCCCCCGGGGGAAAACTATTTTCAGCTCAGTCCTCAGTCCTCATAGCTCAGTCCTGAAATGAGCTCACCCCCCCCCGCGCGTCATCCAAGATCAAAACAGGCAATTAGTAATTCCCCCGACCAAACGCGCTTCGGGGGCAGGCTCTGATTGCTAATCGATAGACATGCGTGGCGGGACGCCTTGCGCCCTACGGGCTACTACGCCACATTGTGGGACGCCAAAGCGGAGTAAGTTAGCTTCTAACGTGCGGAGCTTTCGCCTTGCTTCAAGGCGGGCTTTTTCGCCTTAGGTGATATGCCGTCTTTACCTTGAAACATCGTTGACGGTGGGGGTTTTATCTAACAGTGTCCATCCGGAAACCCCGGATGGACACTAACTAATTCGGATATAGCGTACTTGAATGGGCTTTCAGGGCGCCCCACGGCCTTTTTCGAGCGGAATTCAACCCCGAAGCGAGGTTAGGCCCGCATCGCGCTCAACTTGATGCATTATTCCGATAAATCTCTCCACAGCACGCGGGACCGGTATGTAAGACAAGTATACTGCACACCTGCCTGACAAATACATTATTGACATTATTTACTTCCTAATTGTTTGTGAGATTAAATATACAATCAGGGGAGTTATATATAGCAACACTACCTCACAAAGCCACATTGGAGTCATTCAGGACCCCGGCAAGTTTCTAAAGCAATTGACGGCATTGCACAGAAAGAAAGAGCGCCGCAATGACCAAGACCGAATCCGACAACAGAAAAACCTTGCTAAGACGCTCAATATTTCGGGATTTGCCAAAGGTTGAACTCGATGAGTTTGTCCGAACTCTTCAGAGCAGGGTTGTGGGGCCGGGCGAGTTCATCTTTAAGGAGGGGGACCCGGCGGACGCCTTCTATATCATCGGTTCAGGTAGAGTCAGGATTTTCGTCAGGCGTGAGAACAGGATCGAGAGGGAGATCTCTGTAAGCGGGCCGGGCGAGTACTTCGGGGAAGTCGCTCTTCTGGCGGGCGAGACGCGGCGCAGCGCCAATGTCGAAAGTCTGGCCGAAACACACCTCATGGTGCTCTCCAAAGAGCGATTTGACCGCCTGTTGCGGGATTACCCCGATCTTTCCAGGAATTTTGTCCGGAAGATGCGCGGCTGGCTCCTCAAAGGCCGGGAAATCATAGAAGAAGCCGATGCGGTAATCGGGGCTTCCCGAGTGTCCTGGTTCGATTTTCTCCTTGTCATCGGAGTGAGTGTTCTTCTGGCGATAACCTTTAACATATCGAATCCTTACGGAATTCCACTTGTCCCTGTGCCTCCGGACCCTGTCCCTTCGGTCAGCGCATCAGCGGCGATGAAAGATTACCGTCAGGGTCAAACTCTCATCGTAGACGCCATGCCCGGCAATTTCTACCAGTTGCGGCACATAAGGGGCGCGGTCAACATGCCGATGGCTCTTTTCGATATCGTGTACCTGATGAGTTTCTCCGAAGCAGACAAGGACAAAAAGATAGTGGTTTACGGAAATACGGTAAGCAGGTCCTATGACCTGGAAATTGCGGGCAAACTGCTGCTAAGGGGATATAGGGACGTGAAGGTTCTGGACGGTGGGCTCCGCGCATGGGAGGCCAACGGGTATCCGGTTGAGCAAAAGGATTCGAAATGATCCCGTCTTTTATTAAACGAGCGATAACGAGCGAGTATCTCTCTTTTGCGCTCAGGCTTTACCTGGGTTATTTTTTCATCTATGCGAGTTTGAGCAAAATACCCTATCCCGCCCAGTTCGCGGAAGCAATAGCCAATTATGGGCTGATTCCCTACGTGTTTCTGAACCTGCAGGCTGTCATACTGCCTTGGATCGAGCTGATCACAGGGCTTTTTTTAATCATCGGTTTCAAGTCCCGGACATCCGTAATAGTGATCGGACTGCTCCTGATAATCTTCGATGTAATGATCCTGATCAACATGTACCAGGGCGCCCCAATCGCCTGCGGGTGCTACGATACTGTGGGTGAGCCGATCGGGTGGAAAAAGGTCCTCGAAAATGCGCTAATGTTCGTTTTCTCCGTACAGATCTATTATTGTGACAAACCAGGGCTTTTGAACAGATTGAAATCCATCATCAGCGCGGGGAGCCGAATTACCATCGCCGAATCGCGATGGGTTCAGTGATGCGCACAAGGTTGACTCTATGAGTCCGCAGCGCGGCAATGAATCCAGCGGTAAGAAAAATATACCTTGGGCGCCTTTTTACTTTTGCCTTTTGTCTTTTGCCTTTTGCCTTGCGGTGGTTCGCGACTTATTTTAGGTGTGGCGAAACCCGGTATCCAGGTTCAAGGTCATTTTGGGTATGATTCTTGGAGACGATCCTTAACCAGTCCGCATGCAAAGGAGATGAATGATGAAGCGCATTCTGTTGTTTTCCCTGTTCGTGACGCTGGCAGCAACGTTCAATTCGTCCGTGACATACGCCGGCGAGATGCAGGGTGACGTCGATCAAGCAGTCACGATAATCCAGCGCTTCCAGGATATCCCGGAGAGATCCATTCCCGGGGAGGTTCTAAGAGACGCAAAAGGACTGGCTGTCATCACTGTAATCAAGGCGGGCTTCATTTTCAGCGGCCGCGGCGGCACCGGCGTGGTAGTGGCACGGACACGCAAAGGCTGGAGTGGGCCCTCCGCGATCGGGACTGGTGGTGCGGGATTCGGCTTGCAGATCGGAGCTGAGGTGACCGAATTCGTGTTCGTTCTCAATACCAATGACGCTGTGAATGCATTCTCACAGGGAGGAAACGTGCAATTGGGGGGCAATATCAGCGTGGCGGCCGGTCCCTTGGGGCGCACCGTCGAGGCGGGTGTCACTCCTGTTGCCGCAGTCTATACCTATAGCCGCAGTCAGGGCCTTTTCGGTGGCATTTCTCTTGAAGGGACGGTCGTTGCGGCAAGAGACGAGACGAACGCAAAGTATTACGGTCGGTCTGTCACACCGAGGGAGATCCTGTCAGGTAAGGTCAAAGCGCCGGCAGGGGCCAAGCAGCTTCGAAAGGTACTTGCGAAGTATTGAAAATCCGGATCGATCAGGGTTCAGGCGGGGCGGGGCAGGCTGGGTGAAATACGCTGGTTCATCCCCACGCCCGTGGGGAACACGGATCATGGGCATAGCGAAGTACCATGAGGACCGGTTCATCCCCACGCCCGTGGGGAACACGCCGGCGCCAAACTGGAGGATGGATCGTCATTTTCACAAACTTGCCGCCCGGCTGCTCATCCGCTCAATGAATGGTCAGCCCTTTGTTTCTTCAGACCGACACCGTTTCAAAGGCAACTCTCAGTCGTTCTGATTTGGCAACAGAAAAATTGAGTTTCTCAAAACCAATGACACGGCCCGATTTGTCCTTCATAAGCACTACTTCGTCGCCGGTCTCCTCACAGATATATTCGTCCTCGGGATTATCAAACCAGACCGTTAAGGTATTCCCCACGTGATCATAAAACAATTTTATTTGGGCCATACTCTCACTCCCTCTTTTATAGCCTCTGTGGGATAGGACGTAATTAGAAATCCATCACCGTCAGTTCTCTTTGCCACTGCGCAGATCCATCTATCTGCTCGTTCCTGCCGGTAAAAGAGATAAACGGACTCATCAGTGCGGCTCACCCTGATCTGCACAGGAGTCTGGAGCGTATCCTTTACAACGGACTCCAGTCCCGCCATCACCGGCTGTTTGTACGGGCAAAAGATGTTTTGCCCCTACTTTTGTTCTCTGTTCATTCGTCTGAACGCCGCCGCGATTGTCTCTAACTGTTGGGGCATGATCGTGCGCAGGTCCATTATGAAATCGCCGGACTCGATTCTACCTATTATGGGAGGCTCGTTTGCGCGAAGGAATTCCTCGATTTGATTCGGGCTAAGATCGCCGGACCGGACGGCCACGACAAAAGTGGGCAAGTCCTGGGCCGGAAGAGAACCACCGCCTACCTGTGAAAAACTCCGGCGCACCTCGATCCGGAGCACCGCCTTCCGGTCCGCCTCCTTGATGGCTGAGGCAAGCTCTTCGGCACGGCCGTTCAGTTCATCGAGGGAAACCGCTATCATTTTGAGCGTAGGGATCTTATCGAGGGCCTGCCGTTCGTCCCTGTAGAGCCTGAGGGTCGTCTCCAGGGCCGCCAGTGTCATTTTGTCCACCCTGAGGGCGCGGGTGATCGGGTTTTGCCTGCACCGCTGGATCAGGTCCTTTCTGCCGACTATGATGCCCGCCTGGGGGCCTCCGAGCAGCTTGTCGCCACTGAAGGTGACAAGGTCGGCGCCTGTGCGGACAGTCTCCTGAACGGTCGTCTCGTCGTGCAGCCCAAAGCGCTCGAGATCGATGAAACATCCGCTCCCCAGGTCTTCCACGACGGGCAGCCCGCGCTCGCGTCCCAGGGTCACAAGCTCGCTCAGCGCAACCTGCGCAGTAAACCCTACAATCCTGAAGTTGCTCGTATGGACTTTCATCAGCAGGGCCGTCTGCCCGGTAATGGCAGAAATATAATCTTTGAGATGCGTGCGGTTGGTCGTCCCAACTTCTCTCAGGATTGCACCGCTTGAGCTCATTACGTCAGGAATCCGGAAAGATCCCCCGATTTCAACCAACTGCCCCCTGGAGACCACAACCTCACGGCCCATGGCAAGAGTGTTGAGGACCAGCAACACCGCGCCCGCATTGTTGTTAACGACCAGGGCGGCTTCGGCGCCGGTCAGTTCGCCAAGGATCGCCTCGGCGTGAACGTATCTGGATCCCCGTTCACCCAATTCGAGGTCGTATTCGAGGTTGCTGTAGCCGCCGCAAACTGTCAGGAGTCTCGCGACGGCATCTTCGCAAAGAATGGATCGGCCGAGATTTGTGTGAATGACAATTCCGGTTGCGTTTACGACAGGGCGCAGGGTGAAAGCAGCGAGCCGGTCCGCGCGCTGCGCTATCAAGCGGGCGAGCGCCGGCGGGTCTATTCCGGGGAATGACCCGTGGGGCTGCAATATCCGCTTTCTTGTCTCATCGAGTTCCTCGCGTATCGCATCGAGGACCAGCCTGCGCGGATGGCGGGAAAGCGCATCTTGGATAGCCTCCATTTGCAGGATGGCATCCACGCCCGGTATTTGCCTAAGGAATTCTTTTGCCTGATTTTCGTCCATTATCCGCCTCGTCATTTAGCCGGAGTCCATCCGGAAACCCGGAATAATATACTGGAAGTTTCCCAGCCGGAAATTTTCAGCTCAAAACAGCAACGCTTTCTTTCACAGTCCGTTTCGGATATATTTAAAGGTTATGGAACCCTGTGTTTCCAGCAAAAATAGACTGCTTAAAACCAGGGCGCAGCCATGGTCTAACCGCCCGCGGCCCGCTCAATGTCCCCTGGCGCTCAAAGGGTTGGCCCAATTTATTTGTACCAGAATTTTCGAGGATTTTCGGCAAAATAATGAGTTTTTCCGAACGCGGTGAAGAGCATTTCGAATTATCCGGAGAGCGAATTCCCGGACCGGCTGATTTTAAATCCGCATCCGAAGAAGTCGTCTCATTTCTAAAGAGAACCGGGGAATCGGCAATCCTGAGAGGCGTCCAGTCTTCAGCTTTGGCCTATCTGGTCTCGATGGCCGTGCGGCAGATTCGAAAGCCTTTCGTCCTGGTGGCTCCAACCGACAGGGAAGCCGAAAGATTCACCGAGATGATTAGCCTTTTCGTTGGTGAGGGCCAGCCTGCAAACGGGGGAGCACATCCGGGACGGCGGGTCTGGTTTTTGCCCTCACGCACCGGCCACAAGGCCCAGGCGCTCGGAAAGGCCGAAACAACGGCAAGGAGGATCGAAGCCCTCCATGCAATGCGCGCCGCTCCCTCGCCCTTCGTGGTGGTTACCTCAGCGCTTGCCCTGATCGAACGAGTTATCCCACCGGAAATCCTCCTTGCCAATGTCGAATACAGGCTCGCCGGGCAAAGCGCCGACCCGGAGGGTCTCATGCGCAGACTGATCGAGCGCGGGTTTTTCCGGGTCTCCCTCGTTGAGGACTACGGCGATTTGAGCCGCCGGGGCGGCGTGCTCGATATATATGCCCCGCTGTACCGTTGGCCTTTGCGGCTCGAGTTCTTCGGAGACGTACTGGAGTCGATCCGCCTTTTTCACCCGGTGACTCAACGCTCGATGGCTGTGCTGGAAGACGCGGTGATTCTGCCCGCAAACGAGATCATCCTGGATGCGGAAGCCAAGCGGCGTGCGCAGCAAGCCGTTTACGAGGACGTGAGAAAAGAGCTGCTCTCGCCCGCCGCCGGAAACATCTGGCTTGACAGGATTGCCGAAGGATACCAGTTGGGCGTTTTTGAGTCCGTTTTTTCCGTCTTTTTTGATAAGACGGCCTCCATCCTGGAATACCTCGACCGGAACGCCATCCTGGTTTGGGCTGACGCGTCCCGGGTCCGCCAGGAGATGCAGTTGCAGCACGCAAAAATTTTACGCGTGTGGGAGGAGGGAGGTTCGCAAAGCGAATGGAGAAGGAACCCAAACGAACTCTACGATGAACCGCAAAGGTCGTTCGATGCCGCCGGCCGCTTTCAGCAGCTTGTCGCGAATTCACTTTCCGGACAGGGCGCAGCAAAAGTATTCGACATCGGAACGGCGCCTCACACCGAGCTTGCCGCCGCTGTAAAAGCTCACGAAAACAGGGAGCGGCTGCTTGATCCCCTTGCCGCTCAGTTCCGCAGGTGGATCGGCGAAGGGACCTCGGTCTTCCTTGTGTGCTCCCAAAAGGAACGCGCCGCAAGAATCGCCGAGCTTCTGGAAAACTACGGAATAAAGTCGGTGGTGAGCAGCCGGGCTTTCGGGGAGGAGTCATTCGAATCCAGCCTGGTGAAGATCATCCAGGGACCGCTGCTGAGTGGGTTTTTCTGGCCGGCCGAACGGCTGGCCATTGTAGCCGAAGAGGAAATATTCGAGAGGCGCACACGCCGGCGGGGCCAGAAACCTATTGCGGGTATTTTCCTCAGTTCGTTCCAGGACCTGCACCAGGGCGATTTCGTCGTCCATGTGGACCACGGGATCGGCGTATATAAAGAACTGGCGCATCTGAACGTGGGCGGCGTAGAAAACGATTTTTTGCTCATCGCATACCAGGACGGCGATAAGCTCTACGTGCCGGTGGACAAGCTCCAGAAAGTCCAGAAATACATGGGGCTGGAGGGGCAGGAGCCCAAAGTCGACAAGCTTGGCGGCAGATCCTGGGAAAGCGCCAAGAAGAAGGCGAGAGAGTCGGCCGAGAAGATGGCTGAGGAGCTGTTGGAGCTCTACGCCATTCGGCAGGTTGGACAAGGATACTCTTTCACGCCTCCCGACCAGTATTTTCAGGAATTCGAGACGACCTTCGCCTTCGAGGAAACCCCCGACCAGGTAAAGGCAATCGAGGACGTGCTGGATGACATGACCTCCAAGCGCCCGATGGATCGCCTGATCTGCGGCGACGTCGGCTACGGAAAAACGGAAGTCGCTTTGCGCGCCGCATTCAAGGCCGTCATGGACGGAAAGCAAGTGGCGATGCTGGTCCCGACCACCGTGCTGGCCGAACAGCACCACGAGAGTTTCCGCGAACGATTCGAAGGATTTCCGGTAAATGTCGCCGTGCTCAGCCGATTCAAGTCGGCCGCCCAGCAGAAGACAAGGAAAGGTTGAAAAAGCTGCGGGTGGACGTGGACGTCCTGACGCTCACCGCTACACCGATTCCGAGGACGCTGCACATGGCCCTTGCCGGAATACGCGACCTCAGCACCATTGAAACGCCTCCACAGGACCGTCGCGCTATCGAAACCTATGTTACCAACTACGACGAGTTCACCATCCGCGAGACGATCTATCGCGAGATTAACCGCAGCGGGCAGGTCTTTTTCGTGCACAATCACGTCCAGACCATTCACCAGATGAGCGCCAAGCTCGCCACCCTGGTGCCGGAGGCGCGAATTGCCGTCGGCCACGGTCAGATGAGGGAGCGGGACCTTGAAAAGGTCATGCTCGATTTCATTCATAAAAAGATAGATGTCCTGGTCTGTACTACGATCATAGAATCGGGCCTGGACATTCCGGCGGCCAATACGATCATCATCAACCGGGCCGACAAGTTCGGGCTGGCCCAGATATACCAGCTCAGGGGCCGGGTGGGCCGCTCGAGCGAGCAGGCTTACGCCTATCTCATAATTCCGGGCGAAACCCTGATTACCAGGGACGCACAGAAGAGGCTGAGGGCGCTTCTGGACTTCAGCGAGCTGGGGGCCGGTTTCAAGATCGCGCTTAACGATCTTCAAATTCGCGGGGGCGGCGCCATTCTGGGATCATCACAGTCGGGGCATATCGCGGCCATCGGTTACGAACTCTACCTGGAGCTGCTCGAAAAGGCCATAAAGAGCATGAAAGCGGATGGATCGCAGGCCGAGGCGATCGAAACGGAGATAAATCTGCCGGTTTCCGTCTTTTTGCCTGAAGACTTTATCTGCGATGCGGACCAGAGGCTTCTCGCCTACAAACGGCTTGCTACGCTTGCCGACGAGCAGTCCATCGAAGAGCTTGCCGGGGAATGGCGAGACCGTTACGGTCCATTGCCCGAGACGGTGAAAAACCTCATTTTGATGGCAATGATCCGGCTCCTTCTCAAGCGGCTCAAAGTGGTGCGACTGGATGGAGACGAGGAGAACTTCACTATACACTTCGCCCAGGGAGTAGATATTTGGCCGGTGATGTCCCTTTTTGAGCAGAAAAAGCTCAACTTCGCCCCGGAATCGCAACGAAAGTTGAAAGTGGAAATTTGGGGGCGCAACTTCCCACAAAGAATTCTTCGGCTTAAAAGGATCTTGCAAGAACTCAATGAAAATGCTACAGGTTTCGAACTTCACTGATAAGAAAATCAGGGTGGCATTCTCCGCCCTTCTTGCCCCCGGTGAGCGAAGGGCCGTTTTTGCTTACGGGAAAGGCGCAAGGGGTCTCCGGATGCAAGCAGGGAGCATGTCTGGAGCTAAGAGGTAATATGAGTCCTTTTAATAAAGTTGTAACTCTTTCGATTTGCATGATTGTCGCCGCCGTTCTTTCGTGCGAAACGGCGCGAAGCGAAATGGTGGACCGCATCGTAGCCAATGTGAATGGAGAAATAATCCTTTACAGCGAACTGCAGCAGCAGGTTAAATTCATGGAAAAACAAATGCCGGGCGTGGATATTTCAGATCCGGCAAAGAGATCGCAAGCCGAACACGAAATTCTCACTCAGCTCATCCGGCAGAAACTCACCGATGCCGAGGTGCAGCGCCTTAAGGTGACCGTCACCAAGCCGGAGGTGGAAGCTACGCTCAAGCAAATTCTGGATCAAAACCATACAGACCTGGCGCACTTGGAACTCTCGCTCAAAGCCAATGGGCAGACCATCGAGAAATTTCGTGAGCAGATAAAAAAAGACCTCGAGCGCAACCGGCTCTTGGATCGGGTGCTCAAGTCGAAGGTTTTGATCACCGATCAGCAGGTTGATGCCTACCTCCGGGGGGAAAGCGGGGATTCCGCCGTCATTACCCAGAAGATCCACCTGGGCCTGATTCTACTGCCGATCGGCGAGAAGTTCGGAAAGCCCGAAGAGACTGAAAAGACGGGCCGTGAAATACTGGATAAGCTCAAGAACGGAGCTGATTTCCAGAATATGGCCAGACAGTATTCGAAGGGACCCGCCGCGCAGGAGGGCGGGGATATCGGATACATGGCCGCAGAGGAGCTCTCTCCGTTCATCGCGCAAGCGATTAGAAACCTTGGTAAAGGCCAAATATCCGGTCTGGTGCGAGGACCTGGCGGGTTTTATATTATAAAAATCTTCGATATCGACAGCAATAAGGTGAGCAAATCTGACCCGGCCATGCGCGAGAAAGTTCGAAGACAGATCTACGATCAGGAAGTGAACCGCAAGTTTGAAGAGTGGGTGCATGACCTCGAATCCAAGGCTTTCATCCAGGTATCCCTTTAAACGAACGGCATTAGATGAAAGAGCTTGCAGAGTTCCTCAAAACCGAGAGGCTTAACCGCAATCTGACGCTCGAAGAGGTTTCCGGGCTGAGCGGAATGAGCATGAGCATGCTCATATCCCTGGAGGCCTGCGACTTTGAGCGATTCGGCGCCTCTCTGCTAATCCGCAATACCATCCGCGCCTACTGCAAGGCACTCCAGATGGAGTCCGAGCCGCTTATCGAAAAGTTCTCCTCTGAAATCGAAAAATATAACATCCAGGATATTGGAATAAAAAAATACGGACGACAGATGAAGATCCTGCACAGGAAGCGCAGGATAATCGGTCTGCCCCTTTTCGCCCTGCTTCTGAGCTCCGCGGCCGTTTTCTATGGCGGAACGTGGGTATCGGAAAGGCGCACAAAGCTTTTTGCCCCGCCTGCTGCCGACAGGGTTCTTATTCAGGAGGAACTGCCGGCCGAATTACAGGAACGGTTGGCGCCCGGCCCGGCCGCTCGGGTCGACAAGCAGGGAGCTGATTGGCGGAAAGCCGATGAGGCGATAAGAACCGCCGAGCTTCACATAAGGGAATCGGAAATAGAGGCGGAAGAGGCCGGGGAGACCGGAGAGACCGGAGAGACCGAAAATACCGGTAAACAAGCCAACGAAGCATCGGAAAAAGATCTCATGCCGGATAACGAGGTTCCGGCCCGGCTTGCTTTGAGCAATTCAACCGAGGCGGTAGCCGGCGACGGGCCGGCCCAGGGTGAGGAAACCCAGCGCCCGAATAAGTTCGCCGTCGAAGCCGACGGCAAGGTCTGGATTCAGGTAAGAATCGACGATAAGGAAACCCGAAGTGAAATGCTCCACCCCGGAGGGCGGAGGGAGTGGACGGCTCGCAAGACTTTACAGGTCGTAATCGGCAACGCCGGGGGCGTCCACATGAAATGGAACGAACAGCCCATAAAGGCCCCGCGCGATCCCGGCCGTGTCCTGCGCTTCCGCCTGCCCGATTATGCAAAGGCGCAATAGGGTAAGATACGCCGTGTCTCCCGTTCTCCGTGTATATCTGAATCCAATGTTGACATGTTCGGCTGCGGCTGCTACAAAGATCGCCGACACACAATTTTATTTGCGGTCAGGTGCGAAAGCTTAAAGGGGAATCCCGTTGAAATCGGGAGCGGTCCCGCCGCTGTAACGGGGACGAAATCCACCATGAGCCACTGGGAAACCGGGAAGGGGTGGAGAGTAGGACGATCCGGAGCCAGAACACCAGCCTGACGCGTATGGGAAAGCGGTACGAGGCGATACTGTTTTGCCGAAAAGGATGAATTAATCAGGGTGCAATCCTTGGGGCTGAGGCTTCAGGGATTTTTTCTTTTTGGGGCCGGTCGGAACTTCAATTAGAAATTAGAAATTATGAATTAGAGCTTGCCCCCGAAGCGCGTTTGGTCGGGGGAATCAGGAATTGCCGGGAAAAGCGGCAATTGTCAGAGCACCATGGGATTTCCTCTTCTCAACGCGTTACACTACTCCACAGCCACCCCGGGAGGCCGCAACTCACGGGGTGGTCCTCCTGCCCGATCCGGACTTCAAATTTGACGCGTAGTCGAGAAAATATGCGAAGAATCATTTTTCTGCTATTCTGAGCGTTACTGATCACGGGGCTCTTCAATTTTTTCTCCGCGAGGAACGCCGCATCGACTATGAGAAAAGAATCGAAAAAAGCCATACTGTTGGTTGCTTTCGGGACGAGCGTTCCGGAGGCGGCGAAAGCTTTCGGCGAAATTGAAAAAAAAGTTCGGGAAAAATACCCTGGAACCGAGGTCCGGTGGGCATTCACTTCGAAGACCATCCGGTCGCGGGCTTCGGCTCATCGAATAAAGCTGGATTCCCCCGAAACAGCTTTCCGCGGACTGATGGATGGGGGCTTTACACGCGTTGCCGTACTGTCGCTGCACGTCGTCCCGGGGGAGGAATTCCAGAATCTATGCCGCGATGCCGAGCGCTTTCAGGCTGTGAGCAAAAGCATAGAGAAAATTGAGATAGCTCGGCCCCTGCTCGCAAATTCTGAGGATATTGAAAGGGTCTCCGAAATTCTTGCCGGAAAATTTGCGCGCCCAAACCCGGATGAAGGCTCGATTTTTATCGGACACGGAAACAAGAGGCATCCTTCCGACGCAATCTACGCAGCCATGAACTGCCTTCTGATGGACCGTGGAGATCGCCTCTTCACCGGCACCGTCGAGGGAAATATCACCCCCGATGAGCTTGTGCCCAAGCTGAAGGCCGCTAAAATCCGGAAGGTAACGCTCGTTCCTCTCATGGCCGTTGCCGGCGCGCATGCCCGCAAAGATATGGCCGGAAACAATGCTGGAAGCTGGAAATCGGTGCTTGCCAAAAGCGGAATCGAGAGCGAGCCGGTCTTCACCGGCCTGGCCGAAAACCCGGATACAGTGACAGTCTGGCTTGATCACCTGGGCGAGGCATTCTCGAAGCTGTAGCCCAAAGAAAGAAACCTTTATTCCTCTTTTTGTAAGATGGCCCGAATCGCACGTTCTCTCGTATCATAGATGTGCGGCGCCACATCCCGCTTTGCGAGTTCATCGCCAAGTTTCATCCTCAGGAAAGTGCTTGTCGTATAGCGCGTGGTGCTTTCATAAAACTGCATGACATATTGCACCATATCCGAATATTCATCGATCAATTCCGGGGCTATGTTGAAATTGTCATAGTTGACGATCGTATTGACCTTCTTACCCAGAGGGGCCAGCATCCTCTCCACGAGTTCTTTCAATTTTTGGATATCCTCGGACGACCTGACATAAAGATTTTCAAAGTTGACAAAGAA
>JBEKXG010000052.1:0-13972 GCA_049512295.1 Syntrophobacteraceae bacterium | reverse complement strand
CGAATATTCCTGTCGTGCAGCTTCTCATGGACCCTCAGTCTCTGCGCTGCCCCTTTGTTGCCGAAGAAGGCTGCCGGGTCTATGAAAACCGGCCATGGGCATGCAGGATGTTTCCGCTTGACCTGTCACCCACTGACGCCAAATTCAGGCTCATCTCCGGAAAAGAGCGCTGCAAAGGGCTTTCCGAGCGCTCAAAGGGCACGGTCGGGGATTGGCTCGAAAGTCAGGCAGTCCTTGAATACGTTGAAATGGACAGGGAATTTCAGTCCGTGGTTCCCGCGCGTTTCAAGCCCGGCGCCCCGATGAACGAAGGCCTCGGACGGGTGCTGTTTATAGCATACGATCTGGACCGATTTGCCGAACTCCTGAAAGACGGCCGTTTTTTGATGTTTCATGAAGTGGACGAAGAAACGCTCATCCTGGTCAGGCAGGATATGAAGGAGCTTTTGAAACTGGCATTTCGCTATACTCGCGCGCAAATGGATGAGCTTTATCAGATTCTCTAAGTCTAACGGGGAAAAATGGAATTAAGGCAAACGGCGCCAGAGGAGATTAAGGAGAAGATCAAACCTGTCGGAAGTGGGGGGTTCCGATTCGCCTGCCATCCCGGAGTGCCTTGCTTTACGGAGTGCTGCCGTGATCTGAATCTGCTGCTGACTCCCTACGACGTCATGAGGCTGAAAAACGGCCTTGGGCTGTCCTCCGATGAATTTCTGGACCTCTACACAGACTGCGGCTTCGACGAGAACCGTCCGCTCCCCATGATCCATCTCCAGATGGGCCAAAACGAGGCAAGGACCTGCCCGTTTGTGACCCCGGAGGGCTGCTCCGTCTACCGGGACAGGCCTTCGGCCTGCCGAATTTATCCCATTGCCAGGGCCTCACGGCTGCACAGGGTGCATGGCTCGGTGCTGGAGAACTATTTTGTCCTTCACGAAGACCACTGCCTGGGCTTCGAGCAGGAGCAGTGCTGGAAAATAGATGAATGGCTCAGTGACCAGGGACTCGAGGACTACTACGAACACAATGACCTCTGGATGGCGATACTTACTCACCCCAGGCTCAGGAACGGACGGCTCCCGGAGAAACAGCAGCAGATGTTTTATCTTGCAAGCTACAACCTGGATAAATTCCGTGAAATGGTTTTCAATAGCCGCTTTCTGAGCCTGTTCCAAATTGAGGAAGACAAAATAGAGCAGCTAAGAACCAGCGAAACGGCCCTGCTAAAGCTCGCATTCGGGTGGATGCAATTCTCTTTTCTCGGCGAGGGAACGCTTAAGCTCCGAACTCAATGAGGGCACTTTTTCCCCTGCCACAACCGAGTCAACACCGGCCCGCAAATCAGTCAGCTTTCCGTTTGCAATAAGAGTTCAAGAACTTATATAGAGGAAGTCTGCTCTTTATCCCGGTTTCTGAGTTGATATACTCAGGGAATATCCGGACTTTCTCCGCTGCGCAGTGCAGACCTGTGATGCGAGGCTCAAGTGATAGGGAAGCTGGTAGCCATTTTCGTTCTGTCCGTGATGACCGTTGTTCCCCTGCACCGCTCTTTTGCAGGCGATCAAGCGTGTGGTCCCGGCGCTGGAACCAGGGAGTTCAGGCTGGGGCACCTTAAGCTCTGCATCACCGAGCCATCGGCGGACGGTGATTATCGTTTGCAGTTCTCAAGGGACGGGCAAGCGCTTTTTACGAGCGGGTGCGCTTTCAAAACGCATGAGCCAAAAACCGTCAGGAATGCGCCCTTTTCTAATTGCCGCACGCTTATGGCCTACTGCTTTTCCGGGGGCGCCCACTGCTGCACGACACTCTTCATCGCCACCCAATGCGGCCCCAAAGTCTCTCTGGATATGGTAGACCTTGCGCATACCAACGGGAAAGTGAAATTCGCCGAGGCGGACGGCGCACAGGGAAAAGTGATAAAAGTCCATGACTGGCAGTTCGCCTATTATGGGGCGGAGGATTCACAGGTTCAGCTCTCATTCGCGGATTCCCCCGCAATGACTCGGCTACTGGTCTTCGATAATGCACACTGGCGGCCGGATCGAATTGGAGAATTCAGCCGATTCTATTCTCATCTGCTGCGTGAAACGATGCATAAGGCTCGCGTCAACGCCCGGAAGGGCGACCCGGAGTTGGCCGCCGCCCTGGCGATCACGGCTGCCTATTACAACCTGATGAGCGGCAAACCCGTTGAAAAAGCATCTGAGGTTTTGTCCCGGCTTTTTCCCATAAAGTGGAGGCCGGAATCCGGGAAGATCGTTCAGGACATCCACCGCGCCGTGTACCAATTCAATCCCGTGGAGGTGATTAATTAGTTTCCATCCGGAAACTGTTAGTGTTTCAACCGGGGTTTCCGGATGGACGCTAACCAGGAGCTTGTTTTCCAGGCAGGCCGATTTCGGTTCTCACCAGGCAAAAATGAAATGAGATGTGATTGGATGTTTTCTGCTGAAAATCGAAGAAATCAATATCTCCATACTTTCAATATTTCTGAAAAGACTCGATCAAATCCCGATAGATATCTGATTTCTTAACTGAATTTGGTCTTGCAAAACTCGCTTCCATCTCAAGGTGTTGCCATATTTTCCTGTATAATTAGTCAGTTAAGCGAGCAATTTCCAGTTCCGGATAACCTGGCGTTTCCCCTCCAAAACTCTCTAAATCGAGTTTGATCCCCGCCGGTTGCTCGATTAAAAAGGGGCTCACCTAAGGAGTGATCTATGCCGGCCATGGACAGGATACAGGAAATTAGAAAACTGCATGAAACAATGTATGAGCAGAGCCTTGTATTTCTTGCCCTGAGAACACACCCGGACTACGTGGCGGAACTGGCCGAGACACGAGAGCGAATATTGCGGATATATAGCAGAATTCAAAGCCTGGCTTGAGGACTGCCGTCTCAGCCTAACGTCATCAACTATTAGAGTCATATACAATTCAGTTACATACCACCCTCCGAGCCCTTCCTGCCAAGACTCACGGCATTGACCGGGAGATGCCCGTCTTATTCCGGTATTTCCGGCCCGGCACACGAGGCAAAACCGATAACACTTTTGGTTTGACAACACTTTTTGGCTGTCTATACTAAACAGGGCGGGAGATCCAGATGAATCGAAGCAGACAGTTATCTTTCAAATCAGACCATTGAACGAAGCCGGCAGCAGCACGCTTCCCGCCTGTGCCACGTTAGAACATCTCCAGAACCTTACAAGTCAAGAAATGGTCAAGGGTCAAAGAATGAAAAAGCCGCTCTGGATTCTCCCGGCATAATGGAAAGACAGGGCCGATATGATCCGTTTCATCAAAGAAGTCACGCTCGATCTTCGAGAGTGAAGTCGGGTGTCGGATGCCGGAGGTCTGATTTCGGATGGCGGATGTCGAGGTTCGGAAGTGACGGTTCTTGAGAGGAGGACATTCCATGAGAAATGAGGACCCGGACTTGAAAATCCAAAAGGAATCGGTTCTTGAGAGGTTCGGCCTGGGGCTGGCGACCTGGAGCGAAAAATGGTTCCCGGACGCATGGGTATTCGCGCTGCTAGGGATCGTCTTTATCTTCTGTTTCGGGATCATCATTGGAGAAAGCCCGCTGAATCTTGCGCTTGCCGGCGGCAAACAGTTCTGGGTATTGATACCATTTACCATGCAGATGGCCATGATCATCATCGGGGGCTACGTGGTCGCTTCGACCCCGGCCGTATACTGGCTCATCCGCAAAGTCGCCCTGATCCCAAAGAACGGGAAGACGGCTGTCGCCTGGATTGCTTTCTTCTCCATGGCAACGTCGCTGATATCCTGGGGACTCAGCCTTATTTTCAGTGGTCTTTTGGTCCGTGAGATGACGCGCCGCCTCGACGATATGGACTACAGGGCGGCCGGCGCAGCGGCCTACCTGGGGCTGGGCGCGGTATGGGCCTTGGGGCTTTCCTCATCAGCCGCGCTGATGATGGCCACCAAGGGCGCGATCCCGCCCAAGCTCTTTGAAATCAGCGGCCTTATCCCTCTGACCCAGACACTGTTCATCTGGGGGAGTTTCTGGACCATTTTGGCGCTTATAACCGTGTCGGTTGTAATCGCCTACTTTTCGGCGCCGAACCCCAAACGGGCCAAGAATGCAAAGGGGTTCGGCCTCTCCTTCGATCAACTCGATATGAGTGTTGAACCGAGGCAGAAACCGGGTGAATGGCTCGAATACAGCCCTCTTCTGATCGTCATCGTAGGGGCCATCCTTGTCTACTACCTGATAGACGTATTTCGGACTTCACCTACAGGGGCGCTGGCGGCACTCGATCTGAATACCTATAACCTGATTTTCATTACGGTCGGCATGCTCCTGCACTGGCGGCCGAAGAGGTTTCTTAAAGCTGTTGCCCAAGCGGTGCCCGCCACCGGCGGCGTATTGATCCAATTCCCTTTCTATGCGGTTATCTTCGGAATGATAATCGGCACCGGCATAAACGGATGGCTGACCGATCTATTCTACAAAGTGACGACTCAAGGCACTTATCCGCTTCTCGTTGCCCTGTATTCGACCATCCTCGGCGTATTCATTCCATCGGGCGGCTCGAAATGGGTCGTAGAGGCCCCCTATGTTCTTCAGGCCGCCAATTTGCACCACGTAAACCTCGGGTGGGTGACCCAGATATATAATGCCGCGGAGGCGCTCCCCAACCTGTTGAATCCTTTCTGGATGCTGCCTCTCCTGGGGTTGCTGCACGTAAAGGCAAGGGACCTGGTCGGCTATTCGGTTTTGCAGATGTTCGTCCACATTCCGCTCGTTTTCTTTTTATGCTGGCTCTTCGCCCAACTCATACCCTACGTGCCTCCGTTGAAATAGCGCCTGACGATGGGCGCCGCTCCCCGCGGCGCCCGTGACGGCTGCCTTGAGCCTCTTCGCGCGAGGCGCCGGCATGTTCCCGGCGTAGACAAATCCCTCATCCCAAACAGGGATTACACCGATGCAGAGGAGCTCTCGCCTCCAGTGCCGGTCAGGGAACTGAATGCCTCCAGGAATCAATAATAATAATAGGGACCACGACTGTCATTGCCATAATAATGTGGGTATCCGCCGTAATACGGGTATCCCCAGCCAGCCCCGTAATAAGGGTAGCCCCAGGCGCCCCCCCACCAGTAGGGGCCCCAGCCGTAGCCACCGTAATATCCTCGACCGCCCCAATAGCCTCGGCCGCCATAATAACCATGGCCGCCCCAATGCCCATGGCCGCCGGAATAGCCGTGGCCGCCGGAGTAGCCGTGTCCGCCGCCACCTCTGTATGCATAACCGGTAGTTGCGAGCATCAGAACAGCGGCTACCACCAGGACCACCGAAAAGATCTTAAATGCGCGTTTCATGGCTTTTCTCCTAGCAACTGACACGTTTTCGGCGCTCAAACACAGCCGCCTCCCGGTTCGGGACAACCACGGCGAAGAGACCGGGAGGAGAGCCCCTCCCACGTTGCCCCTCTTTATGTCAAAGTCGCTTCATACCGACTCAGTCGACCGCCTCGCCCCAGTGGGTTTTAAACTCCATGGCGGGGCCGAGCACCCGGTTCAGGCGCCAAACTATCCATTTCAGCCTATTATGACGTATGGCTTTGCGCTTTTGTCTACGGAAAAAAGACGAACATATTTATTCGGACCACGCATCGTTATCCTTCGAATCACTAAGGGGGAATTCCTTTAAGAAATTTGTCAAACCTGCCGAATGAAGTACCGGTCCCCTGAAAAACGTGAGATCAGTCAGCAGGCGTCAGATCGAGGGCATTCCAAGCCGTGTAAGACAGTGAGTCGTTGGCTTTTCCGTTTACTCCTGCTCGCTTGAAGCGAGGAAAAATGTGATGCTTCAAAAAGGCAAAACCGGAGATGGAACTCCACCAGGTTTTTTCTTAGACCTCGGCGACAAAGAGAGAATCACGCTCTTCAACACCGGAACGATTCGGACCCTTACCGCAAACGAGCTTTTGTTCAAAAAGGGAACGCCCGGCAAAACCATATTCTGCCTTCTCAGCAGCACCTTAAGAGTTGAATCGGGTGATTCGTATACTCCGGTCTTAAGCTTCAAACCGGGAGACCTCATTGCAGAGACGGGTCTTTCAGCCGGGGATGGCAGAATATCGTCCGTTGTCGCGAAAGAGGCCTCGGCGGTATTCTCTTTGGATCGCGCCGCCTTTGATACGCTCGGTGGCGAAACTCAAACGGCGATTCTTAAAAGACTTCATGACACGGCGCTTTCAGGGATGGAGGTCCTCGGCAAACAGAAAGAATCCGCACAGCTTCGGGGAGCGGCTTTGACAAGGTATATCAAGAAGTCCCGTAAACATCTGGGAAAGTACGAGCAGATCGCATCCGAGTTATGCCAGTCATACGACAAGAACAGGTCGGCGCTCCTCAGCACGGTTGCCCTCCTGCACGATATTGGAGCAACGGTGCTTCTCCTTCTTCGGAAGCAAAATCCGAAATGGACCCTTTTTACCGACACGCTGGACCCCTTCAAGTTGGGGGCTATGCTTCTGAAACAGTGGAACATCCCCAGGGAGATCTGTCAGACAATAGAACACCAGGCCTATCCAGCCTTCTGTCATCCCTCAGGGGTCCCATCGGGCCAGAGAGTCAATGTCGCCCTTCTCTATGTTTCTCACGCCGTCTACGACCACCTGAGCAACGGGCGTGTCGACGCCCTCGATCACCCCTTCCTTGACGATTATTTGCGCCTTATCAGGTTTGACTCCTGCGGGATCGATCAAATCTCAAAGGATTACATCCTCCGAGGCCTGAGGACAAAGTCGCACAGGTTGCCGGAATTTATACGAAAGCGCCTTGCCCTGATCCGGTTCGCAGAACGTTGAGATTGTGGGTCTTGGTGAGGATTTCCAGTTCCGTGTATTCTTTTTTCAAAATGCGCCGTTTCTTGTTCCTTTCGCCGCCCTGGCTTCGAGCCGACCAATGCGTCTCTCCAAGCAACGCTGATCCTCGATTTTTAAAGTGAGTTCCAAAGTTGCCCTTGCAGCCGTAACCCGGCTTGACGCAGTTGCTTCGCCGTCCGCCATAACATCGGCCAGTGTTTCGACCGCCCCAGTGCAAATCTGTTGAAGCTGCCTTAGCACCTCTTCCATCAATTGTGAGCCTGCCTTGGTGTACTCGCTCTGGAACTCTTCGTCTTCACGAAGCCAGCGAAAAAGTGTGGTTTTGGATACCCCGGCCTGCTGCGCCGCCTCTTCTACTGACTTGCAGGAAAGCAGCGCACTCAAGGCGCGGGTCTTTTTGCCGTTAAGATCCAGATCAGGCATTCATCCCTCCTTCTGATGGCACGAAATGGTCCATTTTGGCACGGTTTTCGGATTTTTTTGATTTTCAGACGGACTTTGTCACGCGTTTTTGCCCAAAAAAAACGGGATCACTTGTATTCATTTTTCAAGGAGCCAAAAGCAGCCCGTGCGAACCTGAGGACTGAGCGCTGAGGACTGAGCGGGTTGCATTGCAAACTTCCGGCTAAAGTCGGTAAGCGCAATGACCAGATTACAGGCCAAATTCAATGGAGCAGTGAACGGTGAGCTGAAAAAACGCCTTTCATGCTTCCCGCTTTCTGCTTCCCGCTTCACAGAATATTATACCACGGAGGGATTTTGGCCTGCAAAACGGCAACCAGAAGCGGCAACCAGAAACGGCAACTAGAAACGGCAACCAGAAGCGGCAAAAAGAAGAAAGAAACGGTGAGCAGTAAACAGTGAACGGTGAGCAGTGAAAACACCAAAAGAGTGCACAGTGAATGGGAAAATTGGTGAATCGGTGAGCCGGTGAATGGGAGAAGATCGGGTGAATGGGGAAAGCGGGAGAAAAAAGCAGGTGGTCTCACGGATTTTCCGACTCATTTACTCACCGCCTCACCAATTCACCCTCATCACCTTCCCCTTAGAGCAGGTTCCCGTTTACCCCTGACATGCAATCCCGCTACGGATGTCCTCGGCCATCCGCACATGCTCGCGCAAGGCAGGGACGGTCTGCCGAGCATAGTTTCCAAGATTGGGATTGACGGCCTAATTGGCCGTATGTTCGAACAACTGCACGCTATCCCCGTGATCCTCGATCACCTGATTCATATATTCCCGGTCAAAGTCCCGGCCCTTAATTTCCGAGAGATGCAGGAGCGCCTCCCGGTCTTCTCTGTCCATATCCGTGTGGACCTTAAGGTTATTATTTTCCGCTATCTCCAGGAGTCGTTTGCCGGCAAGAGTATGGTACTTTGCGATCATCCGGCCGAATTGCTTTCCTGTCAAAATCCCTGTCGCACGTCGGTCTGGCAGGGGCGACAAACCCGAACGCGGTCATGTCAGGCTGTCCGGCACATTCTCGTCCCCAAGCGCCGCCGACTCCAAAGCCGAACGTGATCACAGCGACCATTATGGCAAATAACAAAACTGATTTCGAACTCCGTGTGGTCATTTCTGATCTCCTTCATTACATTTACTACATACTCTGAAAATACTTTAAGCATTGAAGAGGGCAAACACTAAAAAAAGCTGCTCCGGCTGCAAGGCGGGCGTGCATGACGGGGTAAAAGAAGGGGCAGGAATCCCTAAACTGGAGAGCCGACTATGCCGGCACCCGGGAAAACAGTCACTTTCAAGTTTAAGCGACTTTTCGACAGCCTGTTGAGCATGAAAGGCCCATGAAGATTTACGAGCAAGCCAGACGAGAGTCTCGCACGGAGTCTCACATAAACAGCAAAGGGATTCCTATCCGCATTTTGGAATCCCTCTCAACCTATTCAAGTAATTAACTTTCTTTGAGAGCCGCCGAAGGGAGTCGAACCCTTTGCCATATAGAGCTATCAATGGTTTGCGGGCGACAGGACAACAGAGGGACCCCGGCAAAATTGTCCTTGAAATACCGTTCTGATTTCGTTTATTTTCCAAAGATGTGGTATCCGCAGAAGGAAGTCGTCGATGGATGCCGAGATTATTTCCATTTTGGAACTCTCAACACTATACTTGAGCGTCAAGCGATGGCACCAGTTCACAGCGATGATGTTCGCCCGGCTTATTCAGATGAATCTTCAATAAAATAATTGGATTTTATCATGACATCCCCGGATTTTTCTCAAGAATCACTACAAGAACTCTCTTCTAAATGGTTATCTCAAAAGCCGGGTCAGCGCCTTAGAGTGTACAAAGATACAACCGATTTTTTCCGTATCGAATATGGTGATATTGTTATCCTTGATGGAAATCCTTTTCTGATTCGCCATAATGCGAAAGAGGGGCGTTTTGGACTTGATGATGAGGAAAAGTTTTGGGTTAAGCGTTCAATTGATTTACGTACAGGAATGACAAAAATCATTAAATTTGTGTTTTTCGAGAAGTTTAACGCACGTATTGGCGAAATAGAATTCGAATGCTTCCGAAGCCCTCGTAAAGAAGCTCGTATCCTCAATCTAGTAAAAAATCTTCCCAATTTCATGCAAGGTTATTCTGTACAAGATGATCATGAAAACACTGTTCGCATTCTTGACTTTATCTATGGGATATCGTTAGCAGAACACATCAGAGAAGTCGCAATGACTATGAATCATGAGACGTATTTCTATCAATATTTTCCAAAAGTATTAGATAATTATATTCTTTGTGTCCAAGGAATTCATTTCCTTCATGATCATGGTGAAAAACATGGAGACATCCGAAGAGATCATATTCTGATTGACCGAGAAAGCGGACAATACCGATGGATTGATTATGATTACAATTTTCGTCATAGAGAAAATATATATGGCTATGATCTGTTTGGTCTGGGAAACATTTTGATGTATTTAGTAGGTATGGGAGATATTGTGTATCAGGATTTGAAAAGGTCGAATCACCCTTCACTTGATCAGTTAATAGAAGATGATGGTAACATTGTCTTCAACAACCGAATTGCCAACCTTAAAAAAGTATATTCTTATATTCCAGATAGTCTAAACCAAATCCTGATGCACTTCTCAAGAGGAGCTAACGTATTTTATGATCATACGACTCAATTAATTGATGATATCAGCGAGGTCCAATCGACCTTTCCAAAATCAATACAAGAACACGCATAAGAACATGCAAATGATTATTCTAATGAAATCCTACCTGATATGCTGACATAGAATATTGAACACCCAAAGATCCTGTTTCAATATGTTTTATAAAAGGAGTTGAAAGAAATGAGCTTTGAAGTAAATCGCAATATTCTAATAGCTGTGGATGAATCTCACAATGCACAGCGCGCAGTAACTTATGTTGGGAAACTCTTAGGAGGAATTAAAGGATTTAAAGTTACTGTGTTGCATGTTATTCGTGAGCCTGAAGACGACTATTTCCTAAAAGACGCTGATAAAGATCAATGGTATAATGAATATCGTCAAAATGTCGATCAGATGCTTAAAACATATCGCAATATGTTAATTGATGCAGGATTTAACCCTGAAGATGTATCAACCCGTTCAACTATCCGATATTGCCCTTCAATGGCAGAATGTATTCTTGCAGAAAGAGATAAAACAGAATATAGTACCTTAGTCGTCGGAAGAAAAGGACTTACTCATAAAGAAGAATTCTTATTCGGAAGCATTTCGGGAAAAATCGTCAGAACTGCTAGAAATTGTACGGTATGGGTGGTTGAATAGCCCCAGCAGCTACATAGAGGGATGCGGCTGCGTGAAGATAACGTTCATCATCGAATTAATCCCTGGATGACAACGCCGGACAGAAGCGCACAGCAAAGGGGAGCGGAGCAGCAGTGTCCGACCAGGTTTTTGCCCGGACACTGCAGGCAGAGGGATTTCTAAGGGCAGACCCTTCCTCTTTGAACCCAACTTAGTATCAGGGGATCATAGGAAAATTTTGTGGGACAGGCCGCCTGCCCTTTTGGACACAACTCTCAGCGCTACTCACTTTTTCAACAGGTCAGCCCCGAGAGTTTCGCCCAGGACGCCCTTGCCGGACCAGCTCGGCCGAAGGTAAATGAACCAGTACATCAGGCCGACCATGAGCCCGCCCCCTATGATGTTTCCGATCGTGGCGGGTATCAGGTTTCGGACGATGAAATTGCCCCAGGTAAGTATTTGGCCGCCATCCCTGAGTTTTTCAGCCACGGTCGCAAAATATGCCGGATCGAAATCTTTTATGAAAAGCGCCGCTGGAATGAAATACATGTTGGCCACGCAGTGCTCGAAGCCGCACGCAACGAACGCCGAGATGGGCGGAAGGATCACCAATACTTTGTCGGCATTGCTGCGGGCGCCAAAACACATCCAAACCGCCATACAGACCAGGGCATTACAAAAGATACCCAGAGCGATACAAGGTATGAAATCGAGGCTTGTCTTGGCTACTCCAATGTTGAGTGCGCTCAACCCTACCGAGCCGGCCCCGAATTTGTGCTGCCCGCCGAGAAAAACAATGTATGCCGTCAAAACGGAACCAACGAAGTTCCCGGCATAGACTATTATCCAGTTCCGCAGCATTGCTCCCGTAGACACCTTGTTGTTTGCCCAGGCCATGGGGATGAGGCAATTGCCCGTAAAAAGCTCTGAGCCGCCTATGATCACCATGATAAGGCCGGTGGCGAAAACCAGACCTCCCAGGAGCCTCTGAATTCCATAAGGTACACCCGCCCCCGCCAGTCCCGCCCATACGGTGGTTGCGTAATTTGCACCCATGGCTATGAACGCACCGGCAAGAATTGCCAGCGCGAACATTCTGTATTTACCAAGACCAGCTTTCGCGATTCCGACGTTCTCCGCCTTGACGGCCATGTCCTTTGGCAGAAGAGCGTCCAAGGAGAGGGGAAGACCATTGCTCATGAGATTCCTCCTTTAGCAGATTGAAATTGATTTGAATAATGCCTCAACTTGACCACTAACGAATACCGAGGCGCATTTCGGGCCCGGATTTCAACCCAAAAAGTTCTCGGGACACGCAGACGGGTAAAAGAATCGTCCCATATTCTGATCAAAAACGCAAGTGGATGGTCAACGACACCGGTTTTATCGCTTTTAAAACACACCACCATCCCTTCAATTGAGAGCTCCTCTGCTCAAGACAGGATCAAGTTCCGGCGGCCGCTCTTTCAATTGATGGGCATTGGGGTGAAGAGGTGAACGGGACATGGGTTGGAAACCAGAGGGAAAGACTCTGAGCGGGATCTGCATGCTGCTTTCGAAAGATCTGGAATTCGCGTCCACACGCTTCGCATTTTTCAATATTTTTACCAACTCAGAGTCAGCCCGGATCATCGACACCCTTTTCGAGTTGCTTCTTTATTTCACTCCTGATTAAATAGATTTACTACAAGGCACCCCGCTCGGCGCCCAACGCGCATGGCAGACGCGCTTATGGGGTGCCTTCCCGCTACGCGGCCTCATGCGCGTCTGCCCGCAAGTTGGGCCAGTAGCGGGTGCCCGAGCGGCGCTCGCTGCCGCGAGCCGCGAAGCGCGATCGCCACCTCACTCGTGCTTCAGTATTTGAAGTGGGCAGGGAAAGGGCTTGCCTCCGATCGATGAGCACGAAGCTGATATGGCGTAGCCATAGCAGCGCAGAGCAGGTCTAACACTTCAGAAAGTAAAGCGCTAAAATGCCTCTACTTCAGGACCACGGTCTCGCATCGCGCCGGCGCACAAACCTGAAAGAACCTGCTGTGGCAATCCACACCGATGCCGTAGCTGTTCACGATGGGCTCTAAATCCACCTCTTCGATGGAGTTGCAGCGAATCTCGTATACGTGCTTCGTCCGCTTCATGCGTTGATCGTAGGTCCATCTCGGCGCCGCCTTGTAATCTAGCGTCATGCGCTAATGGAGTTAATCGGGCGCGACTTCTCGCGAAACGGTATTTTTTAGGTGTTAATATAAAAAATAAATGCGCTCGCCTAAAAAATATTGTCCCTTATAGTCAGTCATACGAGGGAAGTCATCGGGGCAGTTTAAGTAGAGGTGCATCGAACATTGGGGGTACGGGTCTCCTGGAATCCGCATATGAGGAATGCCTCTGTCATGAATTGAGACTGAGGGAGCTTCATTTCGAACGAAAAAAACCACTGCCCGCAATGTTCAAAGAGCTGACCCTCGATTGTGGTTACCGCCTTGATTTACTGGTGTGGATGTTTCACTCATCCTGGTTGCGGCCCGTTTTTTCACTCCGGTAAGTGTCCTCGGAATCCTCACCACCATGACAACAAAATGCATCGAGTCGGGCATTTTGATTGACGCCAATTCGACGCAGCAATATTCTGGAAAGATGAGGCAAACGTGTTAAACCGGATTGGAGGTTTCGGCATGCTGTTGGAATATATTCAGGCGGCACTTCGCCGTGCAAAGTACGAGATCTTGCCGGATGATGGCAGCTACTATGGAGAGATTCGCGAATGTAATGGTGTTTACGCAAATGCGAAGACACTCGAAGAATGTCGAGAAGAACTGCGAGAAGTGCTGGAAGAATGGATCCTGTTTCGGGTTCACAAGAACCTCCGATTGCCGGCGATTGACGGGATTGAACTTCTTATAAAAGAAGTCGCCTGATGACTCCCTTTGGACCGGTCGAAAGAAAAGACCTCATCAGGTTTCCCGGGCGGTTGGGATTCGAAGGTCCTTACTCAGGCGGCAAGCATCGGTTCATGGTCAAGGGCGATATTACCATACGGATTCCAATTGAAAACGACCCCGATTGAAAACACCGACCCCGATTGAAAACACGGCCCGACCCCGATTGATAACAGTCCAAGGGAGGGGGACAATCGCGGATTTCAGCACGATTTAAGAGAAGTATAGTAATTAAGCAGCCATACGTGGCTATTCTGTCCACCATTCTGAAAACAACTCAATTGTAGGTTCTCTTATTCCAGCAAAATTGCATTCAGCTTTGCCTCCCATTCATCCTCGGATAGAACTTCAAACCGCAGAATTTTGTCCTTCATTGCAGGGCCAAGCTGATTCCATTTCTTTGATTTTGCCTGTTTTG
>JBEKXG010000051.1:0-14009 GCA_049512295.1 Syntrophobacteraceae bacterium | reverse complement strand
GCAAGTCGCCTGGCAAACTTGTAGGTCTCATCCATCACCTGATCTTCGGGATAGATATGGTTGACCATTCCGATGCGCAGTGCTTCGTGGGCACTGACAAAATCGCCTGTCCACAGGAGTTCGAGAGCCTTGGCCATTCCCACCAGCCTGGGCAGGAAATATGCCCCGCCATCGCCCGGGACCAGCCCGACCTTGACATAGCCTTCCGAGAACCTGGCATTATCCGCGGCGAAGCGCATATCGCACATGAGCGCCATGTCTAGACCTGCTCCGACGGCTACCCCTTTCATGGCGGCAATCACCGGTTTATCGATGTCTTCCAGTGTCAAAGGGATCCGATGGACCTTGTCCCAGAGGAGATGCTTCATTTCATAGGGCCCGGCTTGCATCGGATCGCCGGCAGACGCGAAATCCACACCGCTGCAAAAGTCACCGCCCGCTCCCGTCAGCACGATGACGGCCACTTCCGGATCCGTCCGCCATTTCTCGAGGGTTGCCGCCCATTCCTCAACCATTTCGAAGGTGAAAGAGTTCTTCTTTGCGGGACGGTTCAACGTTATAGTTCCAATGCCGTTTTCTTTCGTGAAAAGCAGGTCAGCCATGAGATTTCCCTCCTGTTTATACGGAAACTCGATTCTGGATGGAGCCCGCAGGGGCGTGGTTCCGGGTGAAGACCAGCCAGGTGGTTCTATTGGTTTCCAACTCAGCTCGCTCCTAGGGCGGCTGGAGGATTACAAGTGCGTCCGCGATCCTGACTCCCCGGCCTTCCGGAAGGACGATCAGGGGGTTGATATCGAGCTCTTTGAGCCGGGATCCCAAAGCACAGGCCATCTCCGATACCTTGACCAGCACATCGGCCAGGGCATCGACATCGGCTTTCTCACGGCCTCGGGCACCAGAAAGCAGAGGGTAGCCCTTGATCTGCTTGATCATACCGTTAAGAGCCCACTCTTTGTCCACAGGTGCAACGGCGAACGAGACATCCTTCATGACCTCCACGAAAATCCCACCCAAGCCGAGCATCACTACCGGTCCGAATTGCGGGTCGTGGTTGACGCCAATGATCGCTTCGACCCCTCTCGGGATCATCTCCTGGACAGACATTCCATTGATCGTCGCCGAGGGATCGTACTGCCGTGCGTTGTCCATCAATTTCCGGTAGATTCCGGGGATCTTTTCCCTGCTCTCCACATTGAGTTCGATAACCTTTGCCTCTGTCTTGTGCAGAATATCCGGAGAATCCACCTTAAGGGCGACCGGGTAACCGATTCTATTTGCAGCCGCGCAGGCCTCCTCGGCGGTATGCACCAGTTCTTCCCGGTTGAGTGCGACGCCGAAGGCATTCAGCAACTGCTTCGATTGGTGTTCGCTGAGAGCACCTCTCCCGTTGGCGTTCAAGAGCGCCGCAGCAGTCTGGGGCATGTGAGCGGGAGCCGTCCGGGAGCCAAATCTGTCCCTTATCTCTCCGATAGTACTGCCATAGTGCATGAGAGCGGAGAGCGCCTTGATTGCGCGTACTGGAGACTGGTACACGGGAATCTTTGCCTTCTGGAGAACCTCAAAGTGTTCCTTCACGAGCTTCAGTCCCGATGTCCATGCCACAACGATCGGTTTTCCCGCCGTCCGGCTCATTCTTATGATGTCCTCAGCCATACGCATCCCCAGTTGGCCGGACACCATCGTCACTACAACCACGAGGGCATTGACGCCGGGGTCGTTGATCATCGACTGGAGCAGGTTCGGGAATCCGTCAGCGTTGCTCAGGATTTGTGCCGTCATGTCGACCGGGTTGAGACTGGAGCCGAAATGCGGGATCAGCCCCTGAATGACTTCCCGTGTTTCGGGCTGGAGCTCTGAGACTTTCAGACCGCACTCCTCCGCCGTGTCGGCGCACAGTATCCCGGCCCCTCCGGAAGTGCTCACGATCCCGATGCCCGTCCCGGAAGGCGCCCTGGAGATGCAGGTCATCAGCTTTCCAATATCTATAAATTCCTCTATATCCTTGACTCGTATGACCCCTCTCTGCCTGAACACCGCGTCGTAAACCTCGTCAGAGCCCGCCAGGGCACCGGTGTGGGAAGAAGCCGCTTTTTTCCCGACCGACGACCGCCCCACCTTCAGGATCACCACCGGTTTCTCAAGTCGAGCGGCCTTATCGGCCGTCTGTATGAACTTGCTTCCATTCCTGACGCCTTCCAGGTACGCAGCCACCATCCTGGTATTGGGATCGTCCAGCATGTAATTTATAAAATCGGCGCAATCCAGGTCCACTTCATTGCCGGTGTTGATGACGTAAGAGAAACCGACCTGGCTCTCCTGCGCCAGATTGAAGATGGAGTAGCCGAGGGCGCCGCTTTGGGTCACGAAACCAATGGGGCCCGGTATCAAAGGCTTCAGATCCAATGCCCCTGAAAATGCCGCAGCAGTGCCGTTGAAAAGATCCACACCACCCTGGCAGTTGGGACCGCAAATCCTCATTCCCGTAGACTTTGCGAGCTCAGCTATTTTCCTCTGGATCTCACGGCCCTCTTCACCCGCCTCGGCAAATCCGGAGCTGAAAATGGTGACGAAAGGGACCCCTTTCTCCGCGCACTGTTCGAGCATGGGGTAGACGAGCTTGTAGTTCACGACGATAAGGGCTAGATCTACATCGCCGGGAATCGACTTCACGTCGGGATAGCAGGTGAGCTCTTCGATTTTCTCATACTTCGGATTGACGGGAAGTATAGCGCCTTTATATCCGTGTTTTCTCAAGTAGTAGAATGCCCTTCCACTTATACTTGCAAGGTTTTGTGAAGCTCCGAGGATCGCTATGGACCGTGGATTGAAAAAAACGCTGAGATCCGGCTCTCGCATTAGAACACTCCTTTGCACTTTTAGAGGAGATGGGATGGGGGTGAGCTCCATGCCCTCATCTGTCTCCTTCTCGACGGCCGCTTACTGTTCCAAGGGGCGGTTTCATATTCAAGTACTCCGCAATATCCTTGACGGGAGCCTTTAGATGCTTTTTCAACGCACTTTCCAGCCGATTCTTGTCTCTGGCGCGGATGGCCTCGATGATCTGTTCATGCTCACGAGGGATTTCTTTTAGTCTTTTCGGTGGAAGGAACTCAAAGGTGAGTGGCATTCTTAATTCAATCCAATCGTAGATTTCCAGTATGTACTTGAACATGAAGGTGTTTCGTCCCATTCTCGCTATGAGGAGGTGAAACCTGTTGTTGATTTGCAACCTGGCATTGTCCAGAAGAGGTAACGAGTAGTTCTCGTACTGCTGGTGAACTTCCTCCAGCATCAAAATGTCATTGTCCGTGCAGTTACTGATGATGAAAGGGGTGTTGGCCAGCTCCAAAGCGCGTCTGGCCTCGAAGAGATGGATAATCTCGCTGAAATCGATTGGCTTGACATAATAGCCTGCATTGGGCTTCAGATAGACCAGACCTATGCCTTGCAAACGTGCAAGAGCATTCAAAATGGGAGTCTTGCTAACGCCGAGCATCTCTTCAAGGTCGCTGTATATGAGCTTTTGACCCGGGGCCAGGTCGCGGGCGAGAATTAGCTTCCTCAGTCCTTCGTATGTTGCTTCATTCTGAGAGACGTAAGAACCTTCGAAGCGATGTCCGCCGGCGGGATGGACGAGAGATTCCGTAGTGCTCAGGCCGCGAAGCGCTGCAATACCTGATTCGCCTTGATGGGCTGGCCCATTGGTGTCGGTTATATAATAACCATAATTTTTCCTGTGCCGGACATAGCCTTCCTGCACCAGGCGATCCAATGCAGCCACGATTGGCGTCTTGCTCATGCCGAGCATGTTCTCGAGATCACCATATACGAGCTTCTGGTTCCGAGAGTACTGTTTGCTGAGGATACCCTCTTTGAGTATCTCGTAGGCTTGGTCGATCAAGGCGCCCTGTGGAATGCCTGAGGCCGGTTTTTCCATATGAATTCTCCTCTACGGCTGAAGTGAGGCTGACCCTTGGTTATTCACAAATCGTATCAAAAATCTTATATCCGATATCGTAAATCGGATACTGGATCAAATATCGACCGGTGTCAAGAAAAAAATTGCGCCCGGTCACGAAGCCGTTCGGACTAAGAAAATTGCGGAATTATTTTGTAAAAGGGAGGTCGAATCGTGGTGACCGTCATTTAGGGAATAGATGGGCAATCCATCCCGGTTGAGCTGCTTTTGTCTATTTCTCTGCGCATGTCTCCCCAATGGGAACTTCCACTTCAGACGGGACTTTAGAAAGATAGAAGATAGGTGCTTCGTGGTCCAGCTAACGGGGACTGCGTCCCAGGCTAAATTCCCTCGGTCTCGCGTGCCGGTCGAGCAGATCCTTGCATTGGGAGCATGCTGTGCAATCCCCGGCGCAAGTCGTCAAGCGGTGTAGAAAATCGGCAGGGAGTTCATGGTTGGAAACATGGAGCGACCGTGCAAGCCAGTCCATCGCATCCAAGAGCTCAAGCAAATTGCCTGAAAATGTGCCCTTGAGATATGCGTCGACAGCCTCCTTGAGAAAAGACGGCCCCAAGGTTCGCCCACATAGTTTCAAGGTGTCAACGTATGGCTCGTATGCCTCGATATCCTCAGGGCGGATGAATGGAGATTTGAAAAGGCGAGAGGGGAGCCGTTGGAGAACCCTGCCACAACCCAGATCCTGATTCATCCTCAAGGGATATACCTGCTCCCCCATGTTGCCAAGCGCAATGAGGCAGTCGTGGGTCAGTTTGTACGGACAGCAGGCGAGACAGCCTTCGTTGGCAATAAGCTCGATTTGGACATTCGGGTAACTCTTTCTTAAAAGGAATGTGATCTCGGCAAGCGTATTCATCTTGCGATTTAGAGAGCGATCCAGGATGAGCCTTGAGGGAGTCTTGAAACGGGTGTCGGAGATGAAGTCCAGAATAGCGTTAACCTTGTCCAGAGAGTCCAACATGCAGTTGACGCTCGGAATAGCCTCGATCTGTGACAATACATCGTCTCCGGCGTCAGAGACGGCCTGAAGGTAATAAGGGTCGGAGAACACGACCCCGTCGATGACTCCGGCGCCGAGCATCAGTTCCAGGGTCGTAGCGGCCTCCTGTAAGTGCTCGCGCTCAAAGTACGCCCCATGAGGGTGAACCCGGCTGTTGGCAAGAAGATATTTCTTGGGTATGTTAACGGACCTGAGGCATTCAATCATCCTTGCCATATCGACAAACTCACACCTGTGCCGGGAATCGAACCAGTTCCTCGAGTACAGGCTGAAGTGGCAGGCGTCGAAAGATCCGGCATGTTCGTTGAGAAACCGGATATACTGTTCGTCTGGAATAAGAGGCACGTTAAAGAGCATTCGGAGCCGTCCCGTTCCTTTTCGGTTCTGGCCGGAAGCGCCTGGAACCTACTGTAATCCTCTAATGGGCTTAAAGGTACCCAGGGCCGGTGAGGCCGTTTGCTTTGGCTTGTTCCGGATGGGCTCATGAACATAACCCGTTCACCCGCTCGTCGTAAAGTGTTCTCAGTAAACGAACACCGACTTCGTCGGTGGCTTTGAAAAACGGCGACAAAGGCTCCTGACGATGTCAGTGGTTTAGGTTACTAATTAGTGTTCATCCGGAAACTCCGGATAAGAACTCCACGCCCCGCGAGGTTTCTGCTCGGAAAGGAGGCATTTTTCGTTCTGGCTAGGAAATCGAGGGGTTGCGCGGAGGCGTACTTGGGTACCGCCTCGCGAAACCGTCAAATAACTCGACGCCCTGCGAGGTCTGCCCCGGACCACGATCCGGGGGCGGAAAAGGACACTTTCCGGACGGAAACTAATTAACCTTTGCAACGGTCTTCGCCTCATCACTGCCTGGATAGCACCGGTGTCAATCGTGTGCGTCACCGGTGATTGGTGGAAACATTGGGTAGCGGAGAGCCTCGATTCGTGCAGGCTCTCCCACTGAGCAACGAAGGCTATTTTTCTTTGTACGTGATTTTGTATTTGAAGGTCGCGGGAGCGAGCCGGTCAATGGTGCTATCCCCAACCTGAGCGAAAGGATAGCCAAAATTGTTGAGGGGTTCTCCTGCCTGTGGCGGATTCAAAGTGATGTCGCGGCCAACGGCAAGTTTGATCCGGTATGGATCGACGGCGCCCCAATAGTAAGCTATGTACTCGGCTGTCTTCCGGTCTTCGAGCTTGAGGTTCTCGACCAGCATCGCTTTGCGAACATCGGCGGGATCTACTGGGACCCAGCCGTAACCAGGTTCGTAGAACTCCGCCCAGCAATGCTGGTAGCCCGTAATATCTTCTTCCGCCTTCTTTCCGAGGCGAATGCCGAAGACCTCCCTTGCCGGCACGCCGGAGGCTCTGGCAAGCGCTATAAAGACCGAAGAAATATCAGTGCATTTGCCGCCCAGCTTGTGAAGAAGGGCGTAGACATCTCCTATTCCGCAACCTGGCGTGTCGGGGTCCCTGTACATATTCGTATATGTCCAGTCATAGATAGCTCTCACTTTCGCCAGAACGGTCTTCTTGTCTCCGGTAATCTTATCGGCAAGGTTTTTCACTTCTCCATCTATCGGACCGAGGCTCGTAGCACCAAGGTACGGTTGGAAGGACGTGCGGTCCCATGAGGGCTCCGTTGCGGGAAAATCCCTTCGGATGACCTCCTTGCGCTCAGCCGCAAAAGAGAGAGTCAGCCTGCGGCTCCCCGCATCTTTGTCCCAAGCGGCAAAAAGAATCGGGTTGCCGTGTTGAGGGTCTGTGTAGACAGCCGATTCACTGTAGTCACCGGACACCTTGACGTTGCTGATGAGCTGATCGGAATCGGAGACCGGGTAAGGAATCCAAAGCTTGACTTCTTTGCCGGTCTGATGGGTGGAAAGGTCCACCTCCATGGTTACAACGCCGGAGCGAGTTGCAGCCGGAGCAGGGCTGGTCGCGAGAACGAGGCATACAAGCACCAGAAAGCCACAATACTTTTTCACTTTCCTGACCTCCTATCTTCCGTGGACGAACATCTCTTTATACTGCCAGCCCCTCGATACCCTTATCGAGAATCGAAGGGATGAGCGCATTTATCCGATTGCCTCTATGGCGCGCCTTCGGCAACACGGCTGAAACCGATCTTGCCGGGATCGAGTATGTTTTCTCAAGCGGCAGATCCGCTCGCTTTTGCGACTTCTCCAGCAAAGAGGACTACCCCTCTTCGGGTGTGTACCCAAGGCGCTCCCATTGGGCCTTGGCCTCATCTTCGGCACTGGAACCTCCTCATCGCTCCAGGGCTCGAAAACCAGGCTTTCGGCAATGAGTTGCCAGATGTATTTAACCTCGTAGTTACAGTCGGCATAGAATCTGGGGATTCTCTTCATGATCTGATCGCGGCAGTTGGAACAGCCCACAACGACCACGTTCGCCCCGCTGTTTTTGATCTGTTGATATTTGAAACGGGCATGGTAGGCGGATTCCTTCTCGTAGGGCATCGGCCAGTTGCCGCCTCCGGCCCCGCAACAGAAGTTGTTCATGCGGTTTGGCTGCAACTCGACGAACTGATCAACGCACTGCTGCAGAATCCATCGCGGCTCGTCGAAGTAGCCGGTCCCGAAGTTGCGTTCGAGTTCCCGGCCATGTTTACAGGAGTCGTGCCAGGTGAAGACTTTCCCGGCATTACGGCTCTTGTCCAGCTTGATCTTGCCGCTCTGGATGGCTTCCTTGAGATAGTCGTACAGGTAGATATGATTGATTTTATTATTGGGGTCCTCCAGGGCGATATTTATACCGCAGTTGCAAACGAAAACGCCGACTCGAGCAGATTCCTCCGAGATGTCCTTCTCAGGGGGGATTTCTTTTGTCTTAACAAGCGAACCCCGCGCCAGGTCCAGGGCCGACTGCACACCGGCTATTCCTCCTCCCACAACCATTACCGAACCTATCGGGCTTTCAGATGTTTTCGACATAAGCTCACCTTTTCTTAATTGGCTCAAATATTCATGAATTGCGGACGCCGCACGGCGGCCTTCGCCCATGCCTTACGACCACTCTCGTTCAGCCGGAGTTCGCGTTACGGTATCCTCCGCGATTCTCTGCCTAGTTTATTTTCGAACGTCGCGACCGCCTGCAGAGTGTATTTCCTGACCAGAGTCGCCCTGTCCAAGCCTCTCGACTCTTTGTCCTCTTCGTAAGCGCGATGAGCGGGAGTGAGTCCCGGCGTTTCGGCCAAAGCGCCGTATTCATAAGTTGCAGAATCCATTACTGCCTCGATAATCGATCTGTCGCTCCGGGGAATGGTATCAATCCATCCGAGCCGCCTCATGCGCTCAAACCGCGCCTGGTCAGTGAGGAAGAAATAGGCATTGAGCAGCATTCCCAACTGGTCAAAAGCCTGGGCCTCAAAATCATCCCCGTTACCTCCATAATTGGCGCTCATGAGCAGGTCATAGAGGCTGTGCTTTGAGCGTGGCCGTTCTTCACAGAAAGACAGAATGATTTCATCAGGTAGATCCGCCCATCGGGTGTGCTCATCGAATTCCGCAATGGACCGGAAAAGAGCCCGCCATTCCCTGAAGCCTTTGTCTGCGGCTCTCTTTTTCTGTATGACTCGAAACAGATGATCGAGCTCATCATGCCGCTCCCGCGCCTTGGCTCTATTTCGTCAGCCTCTCAGGATACCGGTGTCCATGGCTTTACCGGCTCTTTATTCTCAGTCCCGGCCCCATTTCTCTTATCCGCTCGGTAAACTCGTTGCAGCATTGGGCAAACTGCGGCCCCATAGCCGATGAGTTGAAATACATCTCCAGCCTTCCGGGATCGATGCCTATTCTGCCGAGCAGGTCCTTGACGTAGGCTACCCGTTTTACCGCACGGTTATTCCCGACTCGGTAATGGCAATCTCCCGGGAGGCAGCCGGAAACAAGCACACCATCGGCGCCTCTTTCCCGTGCCTTCAGCACGTGTATGACGGCCAGCCGGCCGGTGCAGGGCACCTTGATGATCCGGATGTTCTCCGCGTACTGCAGCCGCATCGATCAGGCCAGATCGGCGGCGGCATAGGAACACCAGTGGCAGCAGAAACAGACGATGATCGGTTCAAAAGCTTCTTGCATGATGGAATCCTCGGGAGGAAAAGGTTCATGCCCCATCAGGGGCCATCGGAGCGGGCGTGAATACTCGTTGGGGAATTTCGACAACTTACCCGTTGTACAAACCGGCCCGTCCTTGCAAACACACTCGGCACCCCGGCTATAGCGCCCGCAAAATGCCGGCCCGCTTCTCTTGCGCATCTCGATGCTTGAGACGATACGGCCGGGCGTAAAACCAAGTCAAAACTAGGCCCTTCTGCCCGAGGCAGGGATATAGCGTCCTGCCGGAGGCGGAATCCGCCTATAAATTCAGTCCGGGGCAACGCTGATGATCGGACCTGAAAGCGGTCAGGTTCTCTTCGACGGCGTTCCGTTGAATACATGCGGAGGCCGTCAAAGAAGATATTGCGGGATCAGCTTAGTTGTGGATGGCAATAAGTCGAAAAGAACGCAATTCCCCGGCCTTGCCCTCCGCCTGCCGAACACGGCAGGATCAAGAGCGTTGCTTCAGCCATAGCCGAAAAACTGGTGCATGAATGGACTCCTTGTGAAAATTACCAACAGGCGCGGAAATAAATAACTAAACGATTGCTATTTGTCAAATTGAAATTGCCTGTAGAAACTACCGATGAACAGATGCGGCCATCATCGGGATGCTTCCCATGGGGGAATTCCCGGGTGGGAAAAAAACCACGGGAGCCGCCAAATTATGGCTGTTCATCCATGTTCCTCAATTACGTATCCAATCCTTCGGTAGCCGAGGCGCCTGCGGCCGTACATCTTTGCCAACATTGGGACGCTGAGGTCGGCGTAATCATAGACGATGACTTCCTTCTTGCTTTCGTGGAGTCGATGCAGCCGTCCGGCATACTGGGCTAGGACTCCCCGCCATGAAACCGGCAGCGCCAGGAAGAGTGTGTCAAGTCGCGCATCGTCAAAACCCTCGCCCAAGTATCGCCCCGTAGCGATGATTACCCTTGGTTCATTGCCGGATATGCCCGTCAGTTTGTCCGCCGCGAGTTTCCGCTCCTTTCGCCCCATGCCGCCCTTCAAGACGATCACGTTCGAGATGCGTCGGGCAAGCCGGTCAAGCAGTATTGAAAGGTGTTCCTTCCGTTCAGTCAGAACTACCGGACAACGTCCCGATTCGACTGCTCCCAATATATCCTGAACGATCAGCTCAGTCCGCTGTTCATCCGAGACCAAGGCTGAATATAGCTCGTGAATCGCAAGGTCGTCTCCGGACTGTAAAACACCGGGGAGCGAAAATCCCGTCTTGCGCACAATAACTCTGTGTTTGAAAGGTCTTTCGACGGCCTGCCTCCGTTCATCGACGTGATATCTTATCGGGCCGCACTGCATGAGAATTATCGGATGATGCCCGTCTTTTCTTGTGACCGTGGCGGATAGCCCTGTAACATACCTTGCCTTGCATTGGCGCGCCACGGTCTCAAAGCTCTTGGCCGAAACGTGATGGCATTCATCCACAATCAGGTGCCCGTATTCACCAATGAGGTCATCCACCACGCCATTCCTGAAAAGACTTTGAATGATGGCCACATCGACAACTCCCGAATCTTTGCGTTTCCCCCCGCCGATTTGCCCGATTTGGCCGGAACTCAGCCCGAGCAGGGCACTGAGACGGGAAACCCATTGATCGAGAAGTTGTCTGCGATGGACTAATACGAGGGCATTTACCTTCCGTTCGGCAATGAGATGAGCGGCGACCACGGTCTTCCCGAAAGCTGTGGGGGCTGAAAGCACACCTGTATCGTGGGCCAGGAGGCTATTGGCAGCCACCTGCTGGTCGGGCTTGAGGACCCCTTGGAATTTCAGATCCACAGGCGTTCCACAAAACCGTTCATCGACAAAGGCCGGTTCAACTCCGAAGGACTTCAGAAAATCAACCACCTCTTCCAAACAGCCTCTTGGGATTCCAATATGCTGTGAAAAGTCCTCGCAACAGCAGATAATCCTTGGTAACTGGAAGGTGGGCAGGCGCATTGCCTGGGCTTTGTAGAATGCCGGATTTTGAAAAGCGGCAAGGCGGATCAGACGGTTTCTTAAAGCTGGGGTGAGATCCTTATTCTCAATATAGATTTGATTTCCAAGGATAAGATTGAGCTTTTCCGGCAAAGGCCCCTGTATGGGCGGCTCTTTCCTGCGCTTCGAGGGCGGTGCGGTCCATGGCTCTTCATCTTCTTCATCAATGGGGACCGTCCTCACCCCGATCACACGGCCACGGTCAACTGCTCCAAAGACTATCTTTTCGACCTCGCTTCGATCCATTCGGCGAACGGATGAAAGAAATGCCCATTGGTCGGCATACGGTCGAAAGTGTTCATCGACGAACATACTGTTGCCGTTTTCTCTGGGATTTCTCTGAAGCGGGAGAGCAATGAGGTTTCCTAAGCCGCCCTTGGGCATTGTGTCCTGATTCGGGAAGAAGCGGTCATATGAATCAAGGCCGATCTCCGGGCGCGTCTCCATGGCCTCGGTCAGAATGAATGAACCTATCTGCCGCGCCGGCGCCGCAGGAACGGGTGAGGAGAAGAAAATCCACAAGTGTCCGCCATTTCCCGAGCGTGAACGCTCTACAGCGGCCGGCACATCGAATGATTTGCACACCTCCAGGACTGCTCCAATGTCTTCCATCCAGGATTTTTTGTCAAAATCGACTGCCAGGAACCAGCAAGTCTCATCCGGAAGCAGAGGATACACTCCGATCGTGAAATCCTTTCTTGATTTGTCCCCCCGATCTGTCCCGCGTAAATGATTTCTGATAACCTCATCTGTAACCGGAAGAAATTCCCGATTTATACATTCCCCGCATCTGATCTTCGGCTTTTTGCAAAACGGTCTTATCCATTCATTGTGGCATGCAGGCTGGTAGCCTGTCTTTCCAGTCTTCGCGCTTTCAAACCTCCTCGGGTAAACATCCTCTCGCCCCCTGAAAAGCCTCTGGAACAAGCCTATTTTCTCTTCGGGGTCCGATTCGTTTGTGACCGCAGCTATTCTGCTGCCAGGGGGCTGGTCCGGGAAAGACCGGCTTGCTGAATCTCTTTCCAGTTTCAGTTGCTGTATCTGCTGAAGGATTTCCGCCCGCCTCACATCCAGTTTTGCCAACTCCTGCTCGGCAGCGGTCAACAATTTGTCCATTTCCAAGGTCGTTCGCACATCGCCCCCCCAAGGAGTCATAATCGCAGCAGGCCATGGATCCCCTTAAGGCTCCATCACAAACGCATTATTCCAAATTTTCCCGAAAATTAAAACAGAACGGTGCATCAAGCTTCGCTTTGCATGAACACTCAGGTGCGCGGGTTGATAGACATGGCCCTGGTGGAACAATATCAGCAAAGAGCCCGTCTCGGGCTTTATGGAATGAAAGGCATCAGTTGACGCGAAAAAAGCTGCCTGGCGCGATCTCTTCAAGAAAGCCAAGGCCAAAACAAGAGAGCCAAACCGCTTAGAATTACAACCTTTTTAGCAGACAGAGCCATGTGACTGACGCCGAGGTCAATCCGCTGCAACATGGTCTTAACTAGTTGATGTCGCCCGGATTAGAATTGCCGGCTTGGCAGGGTTGACATAAGACCCACCTGTGAGCAGCCATGGTCAAATAGAAAATAGGCCTTCTCGGGACTGGAGGAGCCATCCCGCAGCAGGACACCGGCCACGCACATCTCACAGGCAACACTCTTTTATCCCGAAAGTCAGCGCGGAACCACATGGAGGGCCTGGGTCGTGACCACGAGCACTCTGAGACAAAGTATCAAGGGTGAAGTTCTGAGCGCGGCAGACCCCGAATTCGAGAGGGCAGCGCTCGATATCTGGAACAAATACGGACCGCCAAAGCGTCGGCCCCAACTGATTGTTCGCGTGGCTAACGAACAAGACGTAGTTGAGACAGTCAGGTTCGCAAGAAGCGAGAATTTAAAAATCGCCGTTCGCGGAGGCGGGCATCTCTGGTGCAATCCTACACTGCGCCGCGGAGGAATGATGATCGACCTGGCCAATCTGAATCAGGTCATTTCCATAGATGCAAATTCTTTCATAAGGAAACGGATATCCACTGTTCTTGATCGCCGCCGTCACCCTGTCCTTGCAACGGCGATAGGCAGAAATGCCCTATAAAGATTGATGTGAGACGCGATGCGAAATTGTCAATTGAAGCCAAAAAAGACGGCTATGAGCCATATGCAAAAACAGTGGATTATCACTTCAGTTCAAGCGGAAAAGCCGATGCAGTCGGTGTGTTGGTATTCTTTCCAGTTTTCGGCCTTATGTTTCCTGGTGCATGGGATTTGGATCAAACCTAGTTCAATATTGAGCTTTATCCCAATGTCGAACAATCCTCTGTCATACAATCACCGACAAGATCCCGGTAACCGTTCATGCAGTCCTGCAAGAATTATTTCCAAAATACTTTGACGGGCAGCCTCTTGCCTGCTCTTCTTTTATTCCTGTAGGAGGTAGGGGAAAAAAGAAGGGGGCACCTTCTGCTATAGCAATCAACCATGTCTTTGGGCGGCTACAATTTTCACAGCGGTTAATTCCGGTTCGTCCGATTGATGCGTATAACTTCCTGAAGTCCATAAAACGTTGACTTCGTTGAAGATGCTTTATTTCAATGCGCAATGATCACATCCGTGGCGATCCCGACTACTACCGGGATGCTTACATAACGACATAACACCATCTTAGTCGGAGCGCTGCGACCGGAATCATATCCCATCCCGATACAACAGGTTGTGACAAAATTTCCTTGACATACAAGACTCCTTTCCTTATTTTCAAACATGCCATGTAAAAGTAAGTTCTTATCGATTACTTCCTGTGGGAGGAAATCCATGCGAACTGCCGCGTTCCTGAAGCCCTATGCTTATGCTGTCTTGGTGGCCGTCCTGATATCAGGCGCTGGCGAAGCGGCGAAAGCCGACGACCTGCCGTCCTACATGACCGAAAT
>JBEKXG010000050.1:0-14257 GCA_049512295.1 Syntrophobacteraceae bacterium | reverse complement strand
TAAATGAACTCTACGAGCTGATGTCCACTCGCTTTCCCATCTACATGGTTTTTACCAAGTGCGACCTGATCGCCGGCTTCAGTGATTTTTTCTCCGAATTGACCCAGGAAGACAGGGCCCAGGTATGGGGAGAGACATTCCCCTATGAAGGTTCGAAACAACAGCTTGAAAAATTGATTGCCTTTCTGGAGGGTAATTTCGATGAAGTGCTGCGAAGGCTCAATAACTGGACTCTTAAAAGAATCCAGGAGGAGCGCGACACCAACCGCCGAGGCACTATCTTTTGCTTCCCTCAGCAGCTTGCGCTCGTTAAGCCGATTATATCGGCCTTCATGCGCGATATCTTCGGCGCCAGCCGTTTCGAAAAAGAACCTCTTCTGCGTGGGGTTTATCTTACAAGCGGCACCCAGGAGGGCACGCCCATTGACAGGATCATGGGGGTGCTCGCAACTGTCTACGGCATGGAGCGCCAGGAACTCCCCGCTTTCCGGGGCCGCCCCAAGAGCTTTTTCATCAGCCGACTGCTCAAGGACGTAATTTTCCCGGAGGCCGAGCTTGCAGGCCTGGATCCACGGATCGAGCGGAGGCGAACGTGGTTCAGGTGGGCGGCATACGCTTCTCTTCTCATATTGAGCATAGGCCTGCTCACTGTGTGGTCGCTCAGCTACTTCAAGAACAGTCACGCCATAGCCGAGGTCGAACAAAAGGTTAACGAGTACCGCAAAATCACGGGAAACCCGGCCACTCCCGATGACGCCATGAGAATGATGATCAAGCGCCTCGATGCGCTCGTTGCCGCACAACGAGTGTACAGTAAACGCTCGTGGGATATGAGGTTTGGTCTGTACCAGGGTGACAAGGTAAGAGCGGGGGTAAATGAGGCGTATGAGCAGAGGCTCATGACCGACCTTCTGCCTGAAATCAACAGGCGGCTGAAGCAGCAGATGAATGAAATCCTGGCGCGGGGGGGTGACTCCGATGCAGGGTTCCTCTACCAGTTGCTCCGAACATATATGATGCTGGCGCTCCCCGATAAAATGAATACCAGGCTCGCTTCGGACTCGATCAGGAACTGCTGGGAACGCTTTTATCCCAGGGAACCGCAGTTTCAGCAACAGATCAGTGTGCATTCGGACGCTCTTGTGAAAATGCTACATGAACCCATGCCCATTGACCAGCTTCTAGTCGAGAGAGTGCGGCGAAAACTCAAGTCAGTTCCTCTAAGGACGCAGCTATACAATCATTTGAAAAGCGTTGCGCTGGCAGACCACTCGAATGACTTTCGACTGATGGACGCACTCCCCCGGCTCAGCAAAGACGTTTTCACGACAGCAGACGGTAAGGACCTGGAATCGATCTCAATTCCAGGATTCTATACGCTGCGGGGCTACAACGCCTTTTTCAGAAAGCAGGGTCTGGACCTGGTAAAGCAGGTTCTACAAGAGAATTGGGTGCTGAATATATACTCCGAGCAGTCGAGCAATTTGACCTTATTGTATGATGATTTGCAGACGCAGTATTTTGCCGAATATGAACTGCTTTGGCACAAGTTGTTGTTTAATTTGAAGATTAAGAAGCCACAGGGCATATATGAGACGATCAGAATCCTCGATCAGCTTTCCGGTCCCGATACCCCCCTGCGGCCTCTTCTGCAAGCGATCGAAAAGAACACCAACCTTGTGGATTCGGCAGATTCGAATCAACCGGGAACAGGCGAAAAGACCTCACCATTGGCAACCCGGGGCAAGCCCGATCAAGTCTCTTCAGGTCCGGCTCGCAGACTGGAGTCCAGTTTCGCGGCTCTGAACCGGCTGGTGCAAACTAGAGGCCAGGCCCCACCTCCTCTGGAAGATATGCTCAAACGCGTCAATGAAGAAAGGGACCTCATGATGCAGATCACCAGCGGAGCGAACAATGAAGAGCAGGCGTTGAGGTTTGCAAAGGAACGGATGAGCGGTTTCGGTGCTCAAGATGTGATGAATAAGGCCGGTCTGGAATTCGCGCGGCTGCCTGAACCTCTTCACGAATGGCTGAGTTCACTCACCACCTCAGGCTGGGAAATTACACTGCAAAATGCAAGATCGGAGCTGAACAATATGTGGCGAGCCGAGGTGGTAAACTATTACGCGGCGAGCCTGGATGGACGATATCCTCTGTTTCGAAACAGCCGCAGTGACGCCACAATTGCCGATTTCTCCCGTTTCTTCGCACCCAAGGGAATAATGGACCGGTTCTTTGAAACCCATCTCAAATCGTTCATCGACACGAATACCTGGCGCCAGGTATCCGTGGACAATCGAGGGATTCGTCTGACCCCGCAATTGCTCAGCCAGCTCCAGTATGCGGCAAAAATCCGCGATGCTTTCTTCGCTCCGGGAGAGTCAACCCCCAACGTTCAGTTTCAGCTCAAACCGATAACTATGGATTCGAATGTGGCCAGTTTTCGAATCAACATAGAGGGCCAGACTGACGAGTACGCTCACGGCCCGGCTATTGGCAGCAAATTTCAGTGGCCGGGGCCCCAGCCCGGTCAGGGGGTGGTGCTGAGTTTCATGACGGCGGACGGAAAGGCGGTCAGCCAAATGGAGGAAGGCCCCTGGGCGTGGCTCAAGGTGCTTGACAAATCCAACCTCGAACGTACGAGCCTGCGGGAGGTTTTCAGGGTTACTTTCCAGATCGGCGGCTACACGGCGAATTACGAATTGCGGGCCTACAGTGTTTTCAATCCTTTTAATCTGCCGGAAATGCAGAAATTTCGTTGTCCGGGGTCGTTATGAACTCCATTGTTACGTCTCCAGGATTTTACGGCAAGTTACCCATTGTCGGTGATTTCATATCCCGGCGGCTTCCGGCCTCTTTTGTGCGTCCCTGGGACGCGTGGCTCCAGGATGCCTTGTCCGCCAGCCAAGACAAGCTGGGCGCCGAATGGCTGGAGATATATCTTACCAGCCCCATCTGGCGCTTTGTCATGAGCCGCGAAGTTTGCGGAGATCGTGCCTGCGCGGGCATTCTGATGCCCAGTGTCGATAATGTCGGCCGCTATTTCCCCCTGACCGTGGCGGTAATGATCGAGCAGCAAACAGTACTTCCCAGATTGTTCCTTGAAGGGGCTGAATGGTTTGGAAAGCTGGAAGGGTTGGCCTTGTCCGTACTCGAAGATGATTTCAACTTTGAAGATTTCGATCGGGAACTGCAGAATCTGGTTTTGCAGCCGATTTTACCGCAGGAAGACCTTTATTTTGAGGCGGATGGGCCGGATGGGGAAAGTCGTCGAACCGTTTTCCGAATCGGGGTCTGTGAACTTGCGCAGATTCGGGATGCTTTTATCGATCTGAGTGCCTGCCTGCTGGGCAGGTTTTCGCCGACCTACAGCCTGTGGTGCACGAGCGGCTCGGAAAGGGTGAGGCCATCTCTGGCGGTCTACAGCGGATTGCCGCCGCCGTCCGCCTTTGTGGAGTTTATTGCCGGGGAAACGCAGCATAAGCAAGCGCAGCAATGTAACGTCTCACCTCTCCCTATGACCAAGCCTGACCGCAAAGTTTTCGATGTCGAAAGACAACTTGAGGCAACACCAGGAACCGTCCCTGTAAAATGGCGCTCGCATGCTCACAGCATTGCCGGCAATGTCCGTCAAATAAACGAGGACGCATATCTGGAGCGCCCGGAAATCGGGTTGTGGGCGGTTGCAGACGGCATGGGCGGGCACAAAGGTGGGCAGGCAGCCAGCAGAGCGGTTGTAGATGCTCTGAACGCCATTCCGGATGCCGGCAGCCTCGAAGAACTGACTGAGAACGTTTACAGGCGCCTGCACAAGGTGAACGCGGACCTGCTCGAGATGGGGCAGGCATTCGGGCAGGGCGTGATAGTCGGCAGCACGGTAGTGGCCATGGTGGCCGTCGACAACCGTTGTGTCGCCCTCTGGGCCGGTGACAGCAGGCTCTATCGTTACCGCGACGGAAGACTGCAGCAGTTGACCCGGGATCACTCCCTGATTTCCGAGCTGTCCCGTCAGGGGCTGGGCAGCCATGACGAACTGGCGGAGGATGGGCTCGGCAGTGTCATTACAAGGGCATTGGGGGCCGAACACAGCCTGATAATCGACAAAATGGTGTGGGAAGCCAGGGAAAAGGACCTCTTCCTTTTGTGCAGTGACGGCCTGGTTCGCGAGCTGGGGGATGTTGAGATTGCAGATATTTTGAGCAGAACCGGAATCGAGCAAAGCTCCCGGGCTCTGGTCGATGCCGCGATGGCCCGAGGCGCCAGGGATAACGTTACCGTCATAGTGGTATATGCTGGAGCCGACTGACCTCAACCCCGATGAGAAGTCTTCATCAAAACGTTAGCACGTTTTCAGGAGTGAGAAAGTGTCCACCGTTCAACTCGAACGCCTTTTGAAGGAGATTTCGCCCAACCATCCATCGGGTGAACACGACCTCGAGCACGACCCTGATTTTATGGAACTGGAGAAAGAGACCCTGGGTACGCCGGCAGTCGAAGTGGAGGGCAAGACCGTTCAGGAGGCCAGGGACCCCAACTGGTTGGAATGTGCAGAGACAGCACTGGATTTACTGGGACGGGCGCATGACCTGAGGGTGGCGGTATACCTCACACGCGCTCTGCTGCACACGGAGGGATTACAGGGGCTTCATGACGGCCTTAGACTGGTCTGTGGATACCTGGAACAATTTTGGGACACCGTGTATCCTCGACTCGACCCGGATGATGATAACGATCCATCTGAGCGTGTCAACATCCTTGAGGCGCTCAATGACTGGCACCTGGTAATAGCGCCGCTGATGAAGGTGCAGCTCTGCTCATCGAGGGCTGCCGGCAACGTAAGCCTGAGGCTATACCGAATTGCCTCCGGAAAGACCTCCGAACTCTCCCTGACCGCTGAGGAAGTAAGTTCTGCGCCGAACCTCGCGAATATTGAAGCTGCATTTACGGATTGCAGCCTGGACCAACTCCAGTCATCTTTCCACGACGCAAGCGAATCCCTTGCCGAGGCCAAACGCCTGGAAGTGGTAATGAACGAACTGGTCGGGTCCGAAAGAGCCCCCGATCTCAAGAAACTTATGCTGGTACTTGGAGAAATAGCCAATTTGGTACAGGAGCATCTTTTCAGACGTGCTCCTTCAACAACTGCCACAGTGGGAAAGCCAAATGAAGGATCGGCCGGCCCGGGCATACATGAGCAAACTACTACCAAAAATGTCAGGACCTTCGACATGATTGAAAACAGGGAAGACGTTCTCGAACTCCTGGAGCAAATCTGCGCCTATTACGAACTGTTCGAACCGGCAAGTCCCGTTCCCCTGCTGCTCAAACGGGCGATGCGGCTTGTCACGAAGAACTTTCTGGAAATAATTGAAGATCTGGCGCCCGAGAGCCTTCCGCAGGTCGTGATGCTCTGCGGGCCCAAGGAGCCATAACTATAAATACAATGTGAAATGGTCTTTGGAACGTATACTGTTTTTGCTGGAGTTATGTACATTCTATCAAGTCGGACTCATCTTTCAAGATAGAGAAGAATCTTTATGCGAGGAGGTGCGCAATGACCAAGAGCAGTCAAAAATTCATCGCACGGAACAGAGCACCGCGAGTCCAAATCGAATACGATGTGGAGCTTTATGGTGCCGAGAAAAAAATCGAGCTGCCTTTTGTGATGGGGGTGCTCGCCGATCTGACCGGAAAGCCGCAGAAGGGCGAAGATCCAGTTCCTTTTGCTCAACGCAAGTTCCTGGAAATCGACGCCGAGAATCTCGATAAGAGACTCAAGTCCATGAAACCCAGAGCGGCCTTCAGAGTACCCAACATGCTCACCGGCGAAGGGGAGTTGAGTGTGGATATCACATTCGAGAGCATGGACGATTTCTCGCCCGCCGCCATCGCGCGCAAGGTGAGCGGCTTAAAAGAGCTGCTGGAGGCGCGCACCCAACTGGACAACCTCTTGACGTATATGGATGGGAAAACGGGAGCCGAAAAGCTCATTGCTCAGTTGATTTCAGACCCGTCGCTGCTCGAGGCACTGACATCGGCAGCCAAATCGGCTGAGAAGACTGCTTCAGAAGCCCCGACCGAGGTCCAATCTGAGGAAAAAGAGGGGTAAATTATGGCCGAAATTCAAACTGGGACACAAGAGGAAAAGGAAGCGCAGGCACTTGAGCTGAGCGACTTTCAAGAGCTGCTCCAGAAGGAGTTCAAGCCTAAATCCGACCGGATGCAGCAGGAGGTCGAACTCGCAACCCGTACCCTTGCCGAATACGTTCTCAAGGATGTCGGGCTCGTTTCCGCCGACGCTCTGCGCACGATCGAAGCCATCAAAGCAGCTATCGATCAGAAACTGACCGCACAGATCGATCTCATTCTCCACCATCCGGATTTTCAGAAACTGGAGGGCGCATGGCGGGGGCTCTATCATCTGGTAAGCAATACGGAAACAGACTCCATGCTGAAGATCCGCGTGCTCAATGTGAGCAAGGACGAGCTTCGCAAATCGCTTAAGAAATTCAAGGGCATGCGCTGGGATCAGAGCCCTCTTTTCAAGAAGGTATACGGGGATGAATACGATCAACCCGGCGGCGAGCCCTACGGCTGCCTGGTGGGGGACTATTTCTTCGACCATACTCCGCCGGATGTCGAACTGCTGGGCGAAATAGCCAAAGTTGCCGCCGCGTCGCATTCGCCATTCATCAGCGGCGCGTCGCCGGCCGTTATGCAGATGGAATCATGGTCCGAACTCAGCAATCCGAGTGATCTGGCCAAGATTTTCACCACCCCTGAATATGCCGCATGGCGCTCACTGCGCGAATCCGACGACTCCCGGTATATCGGGCTGGCCATGCCCCGTTTCCTTGCGCGACGGCCTTATGGGGCAAAGACCGAACCGGTGGATGAGTTCGATTACGAAGAGGACACTGAGGCTGCGGACAGCGGCAAATACTGTTGGGCCAACTCGGCCTACGCAATGGCCGTCAACATCAACATGGCGTTCAAGCTCTGGGGCTGGTGTTCTCGCATCAGGGGCCGCGAATCCGGGGGTCTTGTAGAAGGCTTGCCTCTGCACACATTCCCTACCGACGATGGCGGAGTCGATATGAAATGCCCGACCGAAATCGCCATAGGGGACCGGCGCGAGGCGGAGCTTGCCAGGGTTGGTTTCATGCCGCTCAGCCACTGGAAAAACACCGATTTCGCCGTATTTGTCGGCGCGCAATCTCTGCAGAAGCCGGCCCAGTATGACGACCCGGACGCCACATCCAGCGCCAATCTTTCCGCGCGCCTGCCATACCTGTTTGCCTGCTGCCGTTTTGCCCATTACCTGAAGTGCATAGTAAGAGACAAAATCGGCTCTTTCAAGGAGCGGGAGGACGTGCAAAAGTGGCTGCAAAGATGGATCACCCAATATGTTGACGGCTCCCCGGAGCATTCCACCGAGGAGACAAAATCGCGCAAACCGCTCGCGGCCGCCGAGGTAGTCGTTGAAGAGGTGGAGGGGAACCCCGGTTATTACACCTCCAAGTTTTACCTGCGACCCCACTACCAGCTCGAGGGAATCACCGTTTCGTTGAGACTGGTATCCAAGCTGCCGTCAGCAAGAAAGGTTTAAGTAGCGTGAATTCGGATTCCAGGGGGTCTCACCCTCCCGGCATGTGAAGATTGATCGAAGCTGTGATCGTTAAAAACGGAACAAAGAGAGGAGAAGAAAATGGCTGTTAATATCTTCCTGAAGATAGAGGGGCCGACGGTTGAAGGGGAATCAGTGGTCGCCAAGCACGAAAAGGAAATCGACATTTATGGGTGGAGCTGGGGTATGACCCAGTCCGGCTCGATGCATGTCGCGACCGGCGGTGGTAGCGGAAAGGTGAGCGTGCAGGACATTCATATTTCCAAGAAGGTCGACAAGTCCAGTACCGTTCTCATGAAACACTGCAGCAGCGGCCAACATTTTGATAAGGCAACGTTGATGGTCTATAAGGCGGGTGGCGACCAGCCGGTGGAATATATGAAAATAGTGATGGACAAAGTAATAATCAGCTCCTACAGCACCGGCGGAAATGAGGGTGATGACTCAATCAACGAGAGTCTTTCGTTGAACTTCAGTAAGTACAAAGTGACATATACACCCCAGTTGGCCACTGGAGTAAAGGGAGCCGAGGCCGAGCACACGTGGGATATTGCGAAGAATCAGCCTTAGCACGCCCTCGATGTTTCACTTTATTTTTTGGTCATTTCAAATTCGAGAGGAGGGTCCAATGCGCGCGGAGCATCTGGTCCGTGAAGCAAAACTGCAGGACGCGCTCCAGGATCTGAAAGAACACGTTCGCAAACAGCCGGACAACAGCCGCTACCGGGCTTTCCTCTTTCAGTTGCTCGCCGTCGTGGGCGATTGGGAACGCGCCCTGAATCAACTAAACATTTTGAGTGACCTGGAGCCGTCCACCTTGCCCATGCTGCACATTTATAAGGAGGCCATACAGTGCGAGTCTCTGCGCCGGGAAATATTCGCCGGCCGCCGAAAACCTCTACTTTTGGGCGAACCTCCCGGATGGGCAGCCATGTTGTTGGAATCTTTGCGTCTGTTGGGAGAGGGACGATACGATCTTGCATTATCCCTTCGCAGCCAGGCCTTCGAACAGGCGCCGGAGAGTTCGGGCACCATCAACGGGCAATCCTTCAAATGGATTGCAGATGCTGATTCCAGCCTGGGACCGGTGATGGAGTTGATTTTGAACGCGCGGTACTACTGGGTGCCATTTCAGCAGATAAATGCCGTGACCATACCCGAGCCAACTGACCTGCGCGACAAGGTATGGTTGCCGGCGCAGTTCACCTGGACCAACGGCGGCCAGGCCCATGGACTGATCCCGGCTCGCTATGCAGGTTCGGAGAGTTCTCAGGACCCGCTGATTCAGTTGGGGCGGAAGACCGATTGGATCACGCCGGCGGTTGGAGTCTATCAGGGCCTGGGGCAGAGGATGCTGGCAACGGATCAGGATGAATATGCCCTGCTGGATATTCGGCAAATACGTATGGACTGATGAATTCCAATGGCAGAGCTGACTTCAAAGGAGCATTTGCAGCCATCACTGCTGGACCGGCTGACCGATTTGAATCCAACCAGCAAAACGGACACTCTCGAAGAGCGGGTGATGTCCCTGCGGCGTCTCAGAGAGTCAGTCATCCGCGACCTGGAATGGCTGCTCAATACCGGCTGCCTTGAAATCTCGCTGGAACTGGGCAGCTATCCCGAGGTCAGGAAGTCGGTGCTTAATTACGGTATTCCTGACATATCGGGCACTTCGGCCAGGGGCAAAGACAGCTCATCAATCGAGCGGGACATCAAGCAGGCAATTCTGGATTTCGAGCCGAGAATTCTTCCCGGAACACTCAAAGTTGGCGTTGCCATCAACGAAACTGAAATGAGCGCAAATACAATGACCTTCGAAATCCAGGGGGAGTTGTGGTGGCAACCTCTTCCGGAAAGGTTTTACCTGAGAGCTACACTGGACCTCGAATTCGGGAAATTCAAAAGAGACCTCAAGGAATAGCCATATTATGGACCCGCGCCTGCTCGAATACTACGATCGTGAACTGCAGTACATACGTGAAATGGGAGGCGAATTCGCCGAGGAATTCCCGAAGATTGCAGGGCGCCTCGGGCTGGATGCGTTCGAGTGCGCCGATCCCTATGTCGAGCGGCTTCTTGAAGGTTTCGCTTTTCTTGCTGCCCGCGTGCAGCTCAAAGTTGACGCCGAGTTCCCCCGTTTCACCCAGCATCTGTTGGAAATGGTCTATCCTCATTATCTTCCGCCGATCCCTTCAATGGCCGTCGTGCAGGTGCTGCCCAACCTAAATGAAGGGTCTCTCGCGGAAGGTTTCGCTATCCCCCGCGGCTCTCAACTGCGCAGCGGCATTGTCGAGGGTGAGCAAACAGCTTGCGAATACCGGACTTCGCATGACCTGATCCTGTGGCCGCTCGAAATCACCGAGGCCGAATACCTCGGGAGCCCCGGTGAAGTGGCAGGGCTGGGAATTCCCAAAAAGCAGGGGGTTAAGGCAGGGCTGCGCTTGCGCTTGCGCTGCACGGGGGGCCTGCAGATCGCAAAATTGCCCCTGGAACGGTTGCCCCTTTTCCTGAGGGGAGGAGAAACAGCCGTCAAGCTATATGAGCAGCTCCTTGCAAATCTGCTTGAAATTGTTGTCCAGCCCGTATCGCGACCATTCAGACGGGAAGCACAGTCACTGCCGAAGGCTGCAATCAGGCGCATGGGCTTTGAGGAGGACCAGGCAATACTTCCCTGGACCAGGCGCTCCTTCCAGGGCTATCGCTTTCTGCAGGAGTATTTTTCTTTTCCCGAGCGCTTCCTGTTTGTCGAACTGACCGAGTTGCAATCCGCCCTCAGCCGATGCGAAGGGGATACACTGGACCTGGTCTTTCTTTTCGATCGAAGCGATCCGGAACTTCTCGATGTGGTCGATGTTTCCCACTTCAACCTTTACTGCACCCCGGCCATCAACCTGTTTCCGAAGCGATGCGACCGTATCCACCTGTCCCACCGGACAGCCGAACTCCACATCGTGGCGGACCGCACCCGTGCGATGGACTTCGAGATTCACAGCGTGACCAAAGTCCTGGGATTCAGTGATCGTGCCGATCCTGATGTCGAATTTTTGCCTTTCTACAAGGTCCTGGACAGGCACATCCACCAGAGAAGCGAGGCTTTCTATACCCTTTATCGAGACCATCGGCGGTTGTCGGCCAGGCAGCTTCGTGGAAGCCGTTCCAGCTATACGGGAAGTGAAACGTTCATTTCCCTGGTCGATGCGATGGAAGCCCCCTGGTCCGGGACACTGAAACAACTGGGGATCGAGGTCCTTTGCACCAACAGGCACCTGCCGATGAGAATGCCGGTTGGGGTCTATTCCTCGGATTTCACACTCCAATCGGGGGGACCATACGATTCGATACGCTGTCTTGCCGGGCCGACACCGCCAAGGGCCTCCAATGCTCTGAAGGAGATTGCCTGGCAACTGGTCAGCCATCTGGCCCTGAATTACCTTTCGCTTGCCGACAAAGATGAGGAACAGGGCGCCGTTGCCCTGAGGCAAATCCTGTCGCTCTACGGGGACAACAGCGACCCTGCTGTGCGCAAACAGGTGGGCGGCGTGCTGTCGATCAGCTCAAAACCCGTAGTCAGACGAATCGATGTACCGAAAGGCCTGAACGCTCCCATTTCTGTTATTTTCGGCAGGGGTCTGGAGTTGACGGTTTTGCTGGACGAATCGGCGTTTCGAGGAAGCGGAGCATTTCTGCTGGGAGCAGTATTGGAGCAGTTTTTCCGCAAATATGTGAGCATCAATTCATTCACGGAAACGGTTATAGCGACGCCCGGACGTGGGGAAATCATGCGATGGCCGGTGAGGATCGGGAGCAGGCACAACATCTAGCGGCTCTTATTGAAGAACTGGAAAAAGACCCCTATGCGTTTGGTTTTTTTCAGGCACTGCGATTGATCGAGTGCCTTTATAGGGATGCGCCAAGACTGGGCATGTCTCGACGGCCAAGTGAGGACCCCGTTCGACTGGCTCAGGAATCGTCCATGCATTTTGAATCCGCCAGCCTGACCGCGTTCGAGCCGAAAACGGATGTCAAGCCGCACCGGTTGACAGTCCGCCTCTTTGGATTACTTGGCCCGAACGGTCCTCTGCCGCTGCATCTGACGGAGTACGCCCATGAGCGGCTGAAAAAGTACAAAGACCCCACTTTTGTCCGGTTTTTAGACGTTTTCCATCATCGGATGCTGTCTTTGTTCTACCGCGCCTGGGCCAACAATGAGCCGACTGTGAGTTTTGACAGGCCGGAGTCGGACCGGTTTGCCGCCTACGTCGGGTCACTCGAAGGGCTCGGCATGCCTGCGCTTCGGAATCGGGACGAAATCTCCGACTGGACCAAACTCTGCTACTGCGGGCACCTGGCATGCCAAACCAAACACCCTGAAGGGCTGGAGGCAATTCTAACAGAGTATTTCGGCCTGCCAGCAAAATTGAATGAATTTGCCGGTGAGTGGTTACCCCTTCCGAAAAATGACATTTTGCGCCTGGGGGAGAACCCGTCCAGCGGGACTCTGGGCGCCTCGATAATTCTCGGGGCGGAAGTCTGGAGCTGCCAGCACAAGTTCCGTATCGTGATGGGTCCCATGGGATATGAGGATTACCTGGGTTTCCTGCCTGACGGGGCCCGGATCGGGCGCCTGGTTGCCTTGGTCCGCAACTATGAAGGCGATGAGTGGGCCTGGGATGTCAATCTGGTTCTAAAACGTGAAGAAGTACCGCTATTGAGTCTTGACGGTCAGTCCCGCCTGGGATGGACCACGTGGCTGGGGGAAAGGTCTGAGGCAAAGGATGCTGATGACCTTGTATTCAATGCGTCCCTTTTGGCAACCCTTCATAGTCGAGGAAACCTCGCGTGAGTGAAATCAGCCGCAGCGCCCTTTTTGGCAAGCTAAACAGCCTGGCATTCAAGGCGATGGAAAGCGCCACCGTCTTTTGCAAAATGCGCGGCAATCCCTATGTCGAGTTGGTGCACTGGCTAAGCCAGGTGTTGCAACTGCAGGATTGCGACTTGCACCACATCATTTCTTTTTTTCAAATCGACCTCTCGAGACTTGCAAAGGACCTGACTGCAGGCCTCGATCGTCTTCCAAGAGGATCGACCAGCAGCCTGGACTTGTCTTCTCAGGTAGAGGAGGCTGTGGAACGCGGCTGGGTTTACGGCAGCCTGATGTTCGGCGAGTCTCAGGTGCGCACCGGCCACATACTCCTTGGCATTATGAAGACACGGAGTCTGCGCTATTCCCTGGAAGGTCTTTCACCGGAATTCAAGAAAGTCAACCTGGATACCCTCGCCGGCAAGTTCCATACGATAGTGGGCGGCTCACCGGAAGAGCACCTGGCCGCTTCGGACGGAACAAAGCTGGGCGGGGCGGAGCCCGCCGAAGCAGAAGGGGAGTCAAGGCGGGGACTTCCGGGCAAACAGGAAGCCTTGCGCCAATATTCGGTCGATCTTACGGAGAAGGCCCGCAAAGGGGAAATCGACCCAACCGTGGGGCGGGATGAAGAGATTAGAAAAATAGTGGATATTCTGATGCGCCGCCGGCAGAACAATCCGATTCTCACTGGAGAAGCCGGCGTGGGAAAGACGGCCGTAGTGGAAGGGTTCGCTCTGCGGATAGCCGCAGGTGACGTGCCCCCGCCCCTTCAGAACGTAGTGCTGCGCGCCCTGGATTTGGGACTGCTGCAGGCTGGCGCCAGCTACAAGGGTGAATTTGAAAAGCGCCTGCGGCAGGTGATCGACGAGGTCCAATCATCCGAAAAGCCCGTAATCCTCTTCATCGATGAAGCGCACACACTAATAGGCGCCGGGGGCTCGGCCGGCACCGGGGACGCCGCCAATCTGCTCAAACCGGCGCTGGCTCGCGGCACCCTGCGCACCATCGCGGCCACCACTTGGGCCGAGTACAAAAAGCATATCGAAAAAGACCCGGCTCTAACCCGCCGTTTTCAAGTAGTACAGGTACTTGAACCGAGTGAAGAAAAAGCGCTCCAGATGATGCGCGCCATTGCCTCGGTTATGGAACAGCATCATCGGGTGCAGTTGCTCGACGAGGCTTTGGAAGCCGCTGTCAGACTCTCGCGGCGCTACATACCGGATCGGCAGTTGCCTGATAAGGCGGTCAGCCTGGTGGACACCGCATGCGCGCGAGTAGCTATCAGCCAGCATGCGGTCCCTGCGGAAGTCGATGATTGCCGCAGGCGGATCAGCAGCTTGGAAACGGAGCTGCAGATCATCGATCGGGAACGCTCCATCATGGCGGATACGGTTGAACGCAGCGCCGCTGCACAGGCTGCTCTGGAGACTGAGCGGCAGAGGCTGCAGCAACTCGAGGAGCGATGGACATCGGAACAGGAACTGGTCGGACAAATACTGGAGAAACGCGCACGCCTGAGGGAACTGACAGGCACAGTACCGAAAGATGGTAGCGGCGCCGGAGCGGATACAGCCGCCGAACAAAAGGAGGAAAGCAACGGCCGGGAACTTCAGCAACTGGAACAGGAGCATCAGGTGTTGCAAGCCAGGTTAAAAGAATTGCAGGGGGAAAGGCCTCTCATCCTGCCCACCGCCGACGCCCAAGCCGTGGCTTCGGTGGTCGCCGACTGGACCGGGATTCCCGTTGGCCGGATGGTGAAAAACGAG
>JBEKXG010000049.1:0-14527 GCA_049512295.1 Syntrophobacteraceae bacterium | reverse complement strand
GGAAATCATCCGCTTAAGAGTAGACGGCCGGGGCTGGAGAGGGAGGCTGACCCCAGCCCGCTTTCAGGGCGAGCAGGTCGAGGTGGAGAGTCGTCCATTCTTCCAGGGGAAGGTAGGGTGCGTAGGCCAACTCACGCATATCGATCTGCTTGAAGTAGAATCTGCAGATATTACAGTAGACGACTCGGTTCCGGGGTTCTTCTTCGATCCCGATATAGCCAAGGGATTCGTGATCGCGGTTTTCGCAGTAGGGACACTGGAGCCTGTGAAGGTCCCACCTGGTTGCGCACCACCAGTTCTTACATGCGATCTGGCAGCCTCTGCAGGCGGTGCATCGTGTTGTATCGATGAAAATACTTTTACCTGCCATGGCTTAAGCCCCCTTTCTCAGCACATTTACCATAAATGCCTTCGATTCCGGAATACGCGTGTTGGGATCACCCACCGATGGAGTCAGCAGATTTGCGCTGTCACCCCCATCCTTCGGATAAATCCATCCGAAATGCCAGGGCAGACCAACCAGATGCACTTCCTGTCCCTGTACAATGAACGGCTTCAACCGCTTCGTTACGATCGCCACAGCCTCCAGAGAACCTCTTGGCGATTGGACAATCACTTTTTCGCCGTTACTGATTGCTTTGAGTCCGGCAAGCTGTTCGCTCATTTCGACGAAAACCTGAGGCTCGGCCTCGATCAGCCACGGCACATACCTGCTAAGTACGCCGGTCTGCCAGTGTTCGGTGACCCGGTAAGTGGTGCCGACAAACGGGAACCGTGGGTCGCAGCTCATTAAAACGTCTTTGTCGGTCTTGAACGTTAGGGCCACAGGGTTGGTGAGCTGTGCGCCAAAGGGCTGCTTGTCGACCGGACATTCGAGAGGTTCATAATGTTCCGGGAATGGGCCGTCCTTCAACCCGGGACCGAAAAGCGAGGCGTAGCCGTCCGGTTTCATGATGAATGCCAGTTTGCCATCTTCCCGTGCCGAACCATCCGGGTTTTTCAAAGGAGGCCACGGCCCATCGGGAACGTCACCTTTCCAGGCGCCGCCGGGCAGGTATTTGCCGTCCTTGATGTCCGCCACATACTCGACGACCGTTCTTTTCGTGTCCCATGGTTTTCCTGCCGGGTCTACCGAAGCGCGATTGTAAATGATTCTGCGGTTTACCGGCCATGCCCAGGACCACTTCGGATACAGCCCTATGCCGCTCGGGTCAGTCTTGTCTCGGCGAGCCATGTTGTTGCCGTCCTGATTGTAGCTCTGGCAGTAAATCCAGTTTCCGCAGGCGGTGGAACCGTCGTCCTCGAGCATTGCGAAGGCGGCTACCTGTTCGCCTTTCTTGTAAGTCTTGTCGCCGGCCGTCGTATCTTTGGTCCAGTACCCGTTAATCGTTTTGGCGACCAGATGGGGATCGAATTTGTGCTCCGTTGCGTAATCCCACTTCAAGTTGAAAATCGGGTCCGGGAACTTTGCCTTTTTATCTTTCGCATACAGTTCGCGAATCTGGAGAAAGAGTTCGTAAATGATGTCTCCGTCGGGCTTCGACATCCCTGCGGGCTCCTGGGCCTTGTAGCGCCATTGCGCCCGTCTGCCGCTGTTGGAAATCGAGCCTTCCTTTTCCAGGAACGCGGCGCTCCCGACCGAGGCGATGGCATTGCAGCGGTTTACCACCTGCCCCTGTTCGTTTTTCTCAACGAAAGAGGCGTCGCGTGTCTTCTTCACGCGTTTGGCTATTTCCTTGAGGGCCCAATCCCATTTTTTGACCTGCCATTTGTCGCTGTTAGGAGCGCGGTAAAGGACGTTGACAATACGTTTATCATTCTGGGCAAGCTGGTAAACGGAAGCTCCCTTGGCGCACAAGGCCCCGCCGTTGATGGGATTGTCGGCGTCGCCTTCCGTGTAGATCACTTTCCCGGTCTTTTTGTCCGTGTGACACAGAATGCCGCAACCTACCGCGCAGTAGCAGCAGATTGTGGGTGTCTCCTTGGCGTCCCTGGTGCGCAATTCCCAGGCATAGGCCTCAACCGGACTGAAATCGATCCCCATTCCATTGAGGGCCAGCCCGGCAGTTGCGGCGCCTGAGACTTTCAAAAAATCTCGCCGCGTAAGTTTCATTCCCTCATCCTCCCTGGAGATGTAAATCAGTGGCAGTAAATAAAAAGAAAGCTTAAGTTGCTCTTTTCATCTCATCGTGTTTTCTTTTCGTAACGCACGCAGCTTGAAAACCGGCGAGAATCTTGGCGTACATTTTTTCACAAAGCCAAAGCTCTATGGTCATGCGAGAAAACCGAAATCAGGCGTGACAGGGCAGCTTTTGAGAAGTGCATGAAGTTATTCCGACTGCAGGGAGGGTGATATGAGCAAATATATGCAGATCGATATCAGGCTTCTTCCGGCTTACGGAGCCGGCGGCTTGAAGGGCGCGTTCCCCAATCTCTTTGAGTTGTTAGGCAGTAACGGGTACGATCTGGTCATTGCGAAGGAGCCTTCGCTTTATGAAATGGTCGAGGTGATGATTAGAATCAAGAACGATCCACACGTTCGCGGGGACTCAAAGAAACCGGTAATTCGGAAACTGGACGAGTTGATAAAAGTGCGCGATCAGGCGAGGGAAGCACTTCTGGGGCTGAGGCTCAATGAGCTGGATCGGTTTCTATACAGGCTGGAGGATTTATTCGGCGACCTTGATGGAAATCTGGTCTGATACTTCGTATGAGGCATTTAAACTGGTCGAGAGCGAGCGTCAAAAATACCCATCCTGTTTTTCTTTTCGTCTGTATAATCAGCGGCGGCAAGGGCAGCCGCGCAGCCCTCGGCCGCAGCAATCACTATCTGCTTGGCAAATTTTGTTTTCAGGTCCCCGGCTACATAGATGCCCGGGATGCCGGTGGCGCATTTCTCATCGGTTATCGCATAGCCTGAGCTGTCAAGTGTTATTCCCGGGGGCAGAATCTGGTTGTTTGGCAAAAGACCGGCAAAGATGAAAACTCCTTCCGTGTCGATGGGCCTTTCGTTTCCGGTCACCAGGTCTTTTACGGCAATCGAATGAACCCCGTCTTCGTTGGCGCATATCTCAGTGATCACCGAATTCAGAACCAGCTCGATACTCGATTCGCTGACCCTTTTCTGGAGTAGTCTGCTTGCCCTGAAAGTGTCCCGCCGGTGGACCAGGTAAACTTTTGAGGCAAGCTTTGCAAGATACAGCGCCTCTTCGAGGGCCGTATCGCCTCCACCTACAACGGTAACGACCCTGTTTTGGAAAAAGAAACCATCGCACTTTGCGCAGTAGGAAACGCCTCTGCCCAGATACTCGATTTCGCCGGAGACTCCGAGCTTCCTTGGATTTCCGCCCGTTGCAATAATCACGGCATGTGCTTTCAGAATTTTCCCGCTGCTGAGGGCGACAGTGTGCAGGTCGGCCCCGGGGTCGATGGAGACGGCTTCGTCCCGGATAACCTCCAGGCCGTAGGATTGAGCATGGTGAAGGAGTTTATCCGAGAGGTCCAGCCCACTGATGTCCTCGAACCCCGGATAATTCTCAACACCTTTTGTAATGGCTACCTGGCCGCCTGGAGTTGCCCGCTCCACCAGGATGGTCTTGAGCACGGCCCTCATCGCGTAAAGTCCGGCAGTAAGCCCTGCCGGCCCTCCACCCAGTATTATGAGATCATATATAGCGCCCTCTGAGTTCATCGGAGTAACCCCCTCCTAAATTATAGAAGTTAATTCACGCGTGGAAATATGAAAAGGGGGGAGGCTCAGTTGGATTTCCCCCCCCGAAGGGGGTTCAATATGGCTCGCGAATGAGAGGGTCGTTATCCAGAGCGTTAGCGCGCTTGGAATGCTTCGTAAAGATCTGATCCTGAAGTGCGGTATAGAGGCCGCACGTCGATTGATTCTGCGAATGGGATATGCGCAAGGCTATCTGCAGGGATTGATGCTGGCAGAACGCTATGGAGCCAAGACTGCAGTTCCTTCCGGTCCGATTGTCTTCGGCCTCGAGGGCTTAGGAAAGCCAACACTGGTCGTTAAGATTAACGACCCGGACGGACCATCTTTCCACGAAGAAGCAATAGTTCACAAGTCGCCTGAGGCCGAACAGCACATGTTCCTCTTCGGTAAAAGCAATATCCCTGTTTGCTGGAACGTAACCGGATTTGCCAGTGGCTATCAATCTGCCGTTCGTGGCCAGCTCGTCTATTTTGAAGAGGAAACATGCGTGGCAAGAGGCGATTCTTGTTGTTACATAACGGGTAGAGAGATTGCCGGCTCCCAACTACCGGACCAAACTACTGGTCAGACGAGTTCTCTTGCAACGGACGCATTGCCGATGGGCGACCCCTTCGTGACATCCGGGACGAAATGAACCGGAAGTTCCAAGAGTTTCGAGGAAAAGGATCCCTTGTTAAACCGCATGATTCCGGTTCAGGAAACAAGGATGAGGATGAATCCCGTGACGGAGTCGAGCGTGCCGTGACTCTGCCTGGCGAAAACCGGTTTATTGTAAGCGACCGAGCTATGTCGGCTGCGGTTCATGCCGCCATGCAGGTTGCCCCACTTCCCGCTACAGTACTAATCCGGGGTGAAAGCGGCACCGGGAAAGAATCCTTTGCTCATCGGGTTGGGGGTTTCAATCATTGCCAGAGTGTGATCCAAAGACTCGGAAGCACCTTACCTGGGGCTATACTGGGTTTTGACACACAATTCAGGAATCGAGGCATCCCACGGCTCATGGAATGGGGATGACAATACCGTCCCGGCTGTCCGGAAACAAGGAGAAAGTGGCGAGTTTAACTCAAGAATATCATCTGGCCTATTGCGCTCATTATGTGTCCGACTTGTCCATGCCGCTATCCTCTCAGCTTGGCTTGGCGCCCGCTCGAAGTCAGCTTTTATCAGCCGAAGTGATCTTTGCCCCTTGAAAATCAATGGAGATGCTTTTTGTCGAAAGCAGGACGGATTGTTTCCTTTCGCGCTTCACCAATATCTGACATGCCACTTCCTCGCCCCATGATTACTTTGCGATATAATATTAAACGGTTGGGAGGCATGCAGCAAAAATTTCTTCCTAACTCATGCATTATCCAGGATAATTACAAGTTGCATGCTGCAGTTCTCTAATTGGAAACCAGTTGGGGGCGAGAAAATATTCGTGAGAGGCGGTTTCGTAAAAAAGAGTCTCAGCACGGTTTCGAAAAATGCCGCAGACGGGGGGGCATGGCGCTCGGTCAGACTGCTTAAGCCCTACTTCAGACGTCATCTTTTGAGGCTTGCGGGCGGTTTTGTCGCTCTGGCGCTCGTTGACCTCCTTCAGCTCTTTATTCCCCGAATTGTAAAGTATGCGGTGGATTCTCTTCAACAAGGCGTTGCCACCCCGCTGGGCCTGTTCGAGTATGGGCTGTATATCGCGCTGATCGCGCTTGCGATTGCAGGCTTTCGATTCGTCTGGCGGCAGCTTATCCTTGGATTTTCACGCATTGTTGAAATCGACCTGAGAAACCGGATGTTCTCCCACCTGCTTACGCTGGATAAGTTTTTTTTCCAGAAAACCACCACGGGTGAGGCGATGGCCCTTGCAACCAACGACCTCTCTTCGGTGCAGCTTGCAACGGGGATGGGGGTGGTCGCCTTCGTGGACGCCGTTTTCATGGGTCTTGCCGCATTTTGTTTCATGCTCTACATTCATCCGCTTCTCACCATTATAGCTCTTGCGCCCATGCCCATACTCGCTTTCTTGACAAGGACGCTTTCTTCCCGGCTGCATGGAAGATTTAAGAAAGTCCAGGAACAGTTTTCCCTTTTGACCGAATTTGTCCGCTCAACGCTGTCATCAATTCGTCTGGTAAAAGCCTATAACCAGGAAGAGCTTCAAACGCTGCGCTTTGCCCAACTTGGCGAAACTTACGTAAGAAACAATCTCAAGCTGGCGTCTGTCTACGGGACGCTTTTCCCGGTGTCCGGCTTCATTGGGAACTTCAGCATGCTGTTGGTGCTCGTTTTCGGGGGAAAGCTGACGATATCCGGGACTATTACGGCAGGGGACTTTGTCGCCTTCATCAGCTACCTCTTTATAATGACCTGGCCGATGATGGCAATGGGCTGGGTAGCAGACCTGTTTCAGCGCGGGGTTACGTCGCTTTCACGAATCGATGCGCTTCTCAGCGAAAAACCTTCTTTGGCTGAACATGTCGACGCACCCGGCAGGACGTGGAATTCGTTGAGCGGCGAAATCCGGGTAAAGAATCTGTCCTTCAGATACCCGGGGCAGGTCGAACCGGCTCTAAGGGGGATAGACCTGCATGTTCCCTGGGGAATGTTGCTCGGAGTTGTCGGCCGAACGGGAGCAGGGAAGACTACCTTGCTAAATTTGCTGGCGCGGCTTTTTCCGGTCCCTGATGGGACCATCTTTTTTGATGGCTTCGATCTGAATTCCATTTCGATAAATTCGGTGAGAAGCGCAATAGCATATGTGCCCCAGGATGTGGTTTTGTTTTCGGATACCATAGCCTTCAATATTGCCTTCGGTAAGCCGGAGGCGTCCGCCGGGGAGATCGAAAAAGTTGCCAGGGCCGCCGCCATTCATGACGAGATAGCTGCTATGCCACAGGGGTATGAGACGAAAATAGGGGAGAGAGGAGTAAAACTTTCCGGTGGCCAGCGGCAGAGAATTGCGATAGCGCGGGCGCTCCTTCTGGACCGGCCGATAATTATGATCGACGATGGTCTTTCCGCCGTGGACATGGAAACCGAGCACGCGATTATCCGCTCCATCGCTTCCTACCTTGAGGGGCGGACCTGCATCGTCGTATCCCACCGGATAGCGCCTCTGGCCGATGCGAACGAAATCGTGGTAATGGAAAACGGGCGGGTGGCGGATCGAGGGCCGCATGAGGAGTTGCTCGTGCGAAACGCATTCTATTCAAGCATTTACAGGCATCAGACTTTTAGTGGGCAAACCGGCGAAGATGTGACTGGCGGAGGACAATGAATCAAGATCAGGAAATTTTCGAGGACGAACAAAAACTCTCCCTCGGCGACTTCAAACTCTGGGGGCGATTGTTCAAGGTAATAGTTCCCCAGTGGAAGTGGGTCCTTACCGCCGTTAGTCTCGCCTTTGTCATTACCGGCGCAAGTCTTATGTGGCCGAGACTGGTCCAACTGGCCATGGACAGGTATATCCTCAACAACTCACTGTCCGCTGAGGAGCGGATGAACGGGGTGACCTGGATCGCTTCCGTTTTCCTGGTCGTTATCACCGTAGGGTTTGTGGCGAATTTTTTTCAGGTTATCGCTCTGGAATGGACGGGCCAAAGGATCATGCACTCTCTGCGGCAGGGCCTGTTCAGCCATGTGATCCACCTGAACCTTTCATTTTTCAGCGCTCACCAGGTAGGCAGGCTCGTAACCCGTCATACAAACGATATCCAGAACATGTATGAGATGTTCACAGCGGTGATCGTTACTCTTTTCAACGAAGGGATCAAGCTTGTGGGCATCCTCGTGGTCCTGTTCTGGATGGACTGGAGGCTTTCGCTCCTCCTTGCTCTCACCTTTCCGCTGATGATCGTAATAACGCTGACCTTCGGCAACCTTAGCCGGAAGGCTTTTCGGAGAATACGCGCTCACCTTGCCGGAATTAACGCATTTTTGCAGGAGGCGGTCTCGGGGATTTCGGTTATCCAGATCTTTCTGCGCGAAAAAGACGCCCGAGAGCGTTTCTCGCGGTTGAACGGAAAATATTTTGAAGCCGCAATGTACCAGATCAGGGTATTTGGCCTTTTTGTGCCCCTGATAGAGGTCATGAGTTCGGTTGCTCTCGCGCTGATAATATGGTACGGCGGCAGCCAGGTTTTGAGAAACTATATGACGATTGGTGTTCTCACGGCCTTCATCTCTTACATGCGCCTCTTTTTCCAGCCCATTCGTGAGTTTTCGCAAAAATACACCATCGTGCAATCCGCGATGGCTTCGGCGGAAAGGATTTTTCAGCTTCTGGAAGAAAAGGATTATATGCCGCAGGTAAGCGATCCTGTAAGTGTGCGCGGGATCGATGGGCATATCGAATTTCGCGATGTCGTGTTCTCGTATGACGCCGGCCGGCCGGTTTTGAGGAATATTTCCTTCGAAGTCAAGCCAGGCCATACTCTTGCCATTATCGGAGCGACCGGATCAGGGAAGACCACCATCATCAATCTGCTGGAAAGATTCTACGATCCACAGCATGGGAGTATCCTTTTGGACGGCGTGGACCTGCGCAGGTTCGAGCCGCACTGGCTGCGCGAACACATTGGGCTTGTGATGCAGGATATCTTCATAGTGCCCGGATCGATCAGGGAAAATATACTGCTTGGACGTGAGCAGCCTGAATCAGAGATCGATCGAATCGTTCAGCTCTCACAGTTGGAAAAACTGGTCCAAAGCCTCCCACAGGGACTTGACACAAATATAGGGGAGGGCAGCATGGATCTCTCAGCGGGGCAGAAACAACTGCTGGCGTTTGCACGTGTCCTTGCCCGTGATCCGAAGATTCTGATTCTCGATGAGGCGACTTCGAATGTTGATTCAGAAACGGAAATGCTCATCGAGCAGGCAATCAGGGCGGTCATGGCAAACCGGACGAGCATCATAATCGCCCACCGGCTCTCCACCATCAGACGGGCCACTCGGATCATTATTGTCGACCGGGGGCGCATAGTTGAGCAGGGTACACACGAAGACCTGATGGAGAAGGCAGGCCTCTACCATCACCTCCAGATGCTCCAGAACGGAGTCCCTCTCGTGCAGGAGCAGCCTCTGTGATTATTTCCAACTGACAACGTCGGCGTTTTCTCCTTCACCGCCTTCCTGCCCGTCGGCTCCAAGGGATACGAGATCATAGTCGCCGTGCTGTCCGGGACAGTTGTAAACATAGGGTCTTCCCCATGGGTCCATAGGGACATCTTTTCTGAGGTAGGGGCCGTCCCAGAGGTCAATGCCCGGATTTCTGCGGAGACCTTCCAAATTTTCTGCAGTTGTCGGATACCTTCCCACGCTGAGCCTGAATGAATCCAACGCCGTGCCGAACATTTCGATCTGGGTCTTTGCGGCTTTTTGCTTGGAAGTGCCGATATGCTTGAAAAAGTCAGTTCCCACGAAGGCTGCAAGCAGGCTGAGAATAACCATGACGACCAGCAGCTCGATAAGGGTGAATCCTTTTTGTGAGCAGATGCGCTTTTCCTGACGATAGTTTCCGTTTACGCGAAACATAAAGTTTCAACTCCGTTGCGGGTTTAGGCGAAACGTCCTTCGAGCATTAATAACCGGCACTGCCAAAAACAGGTTTTGCTAAGACTAACCGTATCTTAACACAGTGTCAATCATGTGGTGTCGGACTCTTGTTCAGGTTCGAACGCCACAAGAGAGTTGACTGTCAATCCTGTCGACTCGCCCCGCAAAAAAAGAGTCCCGTCATCGCAGACCGAAAGGGGCGCTCTATACTGCCTTTTGAATTCCAGGATGAAGTTTTCCTCTATCAGCCTGGCGGTAACCTTCTCGCCGTTTGGGAGGCAATACATCTGGCCGTCAACGAGGCTCATGAAAACTCCTGCTTAGAGAAAATGAAAATCGGCCGAATTTCCAGTTGAGATTCAGGGTATAGGATACAACTATTTGCCTGTCGGGCAAAGTGAAATGAAAATGCGGCCCGTCGGACAATCGGCTCAGTATTCAAACAGATAGCGGAAAGTTATAGTTTACATAGCAAACAGGGATGGTTATTTTATTCCGAAAATTTGTCGTACCCGCCTTGTGAGTGCGACGTCTTTGGGAGGAAAAGGCTATGAGTTCTGCATGGAGTAATCTTGATCAAATTGATAACACCGGGGCAAGGCAGTTCGAGGTGAATGTTGAGGTCCCCGAGAAGCCGGTTGAGTCCGTTGTGGTCGAGCAGTCTAAGACCGTTCAGGTCGGGGAACCGGCGCAGGAAGCAGCTAAAGAGCAAGTCGATGAAAAGCTCGATCTCTGGATGAAGAGCGTAAAGGAATTCATTCGAAATATCGACGTGAAATCGCTGTAGCGGATTCATCTCTCACAAAAGCTGAATTAACCGCTTTGGTTCTGTTGCTTCATGAAATCCCCTTTTGCACCCCATCTCTGTGAAAGGGGTTTTTTTGCGCCGTGCGCGTGCCTATTGTGTTACAAGCTGAAAATTGACCGGTTTTAAGGAAAGTTTCCCTGATGAAAATGAAGGCCCTCAAATCTTTTGCAGTTCAGATTGTCAGCCTGGTCTTTGTCTTTAACTGCCTGGCGCCCCGCGCACAGGCTTTCGAGGAGTTGAAACAGCCAAAGGACAGGGTCTTCGGCGACTGGCTGATCACACAGCTCAGTGCTGAACCGTCAACACTGAATCCGATCACGGCGACCGACGCCTATGCGGGAACCATCGACGGCTATATCTATGAATCGCTCCTCAAAAGAGACGAAAAATACCTGGAAAACGTGCCGGTTCTTGCCGAGAAATGGGAAATTTCAGCGAACCATCTCATGTACACTTTTCACCTGAAAAAGAACATAAAGTGGAGCGACGGGCATCCGTTCACCTCAAGAGATATTCTTTTTTCATTCGACCGTATACGAGATCCCAAGGTAGATGCCGCCCACCTGCGCAGCTACTACCAGGACATTGAAAAAATTGAGGCGCTGGGCGACTATACGGTCCGCTTTCATTACAGGATACCCTATTTCCGGGCACTTGAGTTCTGCGGGGGCATCCCGATCGTCCCCGCGCACCTTTTCAAAAAAGGCGAAGATTTCAACCAGCACCCGATCGGACGCAAACCGGTGGGCACGGGTCCATACAAGCTGCTACACTGGGAGACGGGAAAAGAAATCGCCCTGATTCGTAACGAAGACTACTGGGGTGAAAAACCGGCCCTGGACCGGATCATTTTCAAAGTCATCACAGATTCGACCGTTGCCCTTCAGGTACTTAAGCAGGGAGGCCTCGATGAGATGGGACTAAGGCCGATTCAATGGGAGAAACAGACCCAGACCAGGCGATTCGAGGAAAACTTCCAAAAGCTTGCCTATTACCTCCCGAGCTACAACTATATAGGGTGGAACTCCAAACGGCCGATTTTTTCCGATAAAAGGGTTCGGCGGGCAATGACCATGCTGGTCGACCGGGAACTGATTCTGAAGAAAATTCTCTTCGGGCTTGGAACGATCGTTGCCGGTCCTTTTTATGTAAACAGCCCGGAGTACAATAAGAATATCAAGCCCTATCCGTATGACCCGAAAGCCGCCCTGGAGCTGCTCAAATCGGCCGGATGGGATTACCGGCCTGGCGAGGACATTTTGCAAAAAGACGGAAAACCGTTCGAATTCGAGTTCCTGCTCTCGGCAGGTTCAAAGTTTGGGGAGCAGCTTGCAACCATGCTCCAGGAGAACCTGAAAGAGATCGGCATCAGAATGTCGATCCGCAAGCTCGAATGGGCCGTTTTCATTCAGAAGATCGAGGAGCATAATTTCGACGCCTGCACTATGGGCTGGTCGCTGGGATGGGAGACCGATCCATATCAGATTTGGCATTCTTCACAAGCAGTGGAGAAAGGTTCAAATTTCGTGGGATTCAAGGATGCGGAAGCCGACAAGCTGATCGAGGAGGCGCGCAAGGAATTCGATCCGGAAAAAAGGCGTCAGATGTATTATCGCCTCCAAGAAATAATTCACGACGAGCAACCTTACACGTTTCTTTTTACCAATAAGGCGCTGGTGGCTGTCTCCAGGAGATTCGAAAATGTCGAGGTTTACCCGATGGGGCTTTCGCCGCTATACTGGTGGGTGCCCAAAGCGGCTCAGAAATACAAGGACAGAAAAAACGGCTCGTGATGGATAATTTCCAGAAATCTTCGAAAAACATGTTCGTGGCCCAGAGTCTGGACCGCGCTCACGATCGGCGCAAAGACCCGGACTGGATTGCCTCGCGGATGCGCGACCCCGTATCATTTTTCGTGCCTGTGTGGCAATCGAAAATGCTCGTTACCGAAAGCGAGGCACCCAGGCCTGTTCTGCTGAATTGGCAGCAGTTGGAGGGGCACGCCGAAGGAGATTCCAATTTTTTCCTTGGCGAAGAGAACGGCCACTCTTATTTTGCTGTTGACTTAGATGAAAAAGCCCCCGGCGCTTTTGGCCATGTGGGGCGGTTTCGGGACTTGCGTGCCGTTGCGCCCTTTCTTTCCAGAGAGGACGGAGCGCTTCTCGCTTATGCCAAAACCCTGACGTACTGGCATAAGCGCAATCAGTTTTGCGGCGCCTGCGGAGGCCGAAACGAAATAAGGGAAGGCGGGCACTGCCGAGCCTGCGTTAACCCGCAGTGCGGAGTTGTGCATTTCCCGCGCACGGACCCGGCCATAATAGTTCTGATAAGGTCGGGAGAAAAGTGCCTGCTGGGAAGGCAGGCGATATGGCCTGAGCATATGTACTCCGTTTTGGCGGGCTTCGTTGAGCCGGGCGAGGGCGCTGAAGGGGCAGTAGCGCGCGAGGTTTTCGAAGAAGTCGGGCTTCGGGTCAAAAACATCCGGTATCATTCGTCGCAGCCGTGGCCTTTCCCCTGCTCGTTGATGTTGGGGTTTACCGCTGATGCCGAAGATGAGCGGATAACCCTTGGTGATGAGGAACTGGAGGACGCGCGTTGGTTTGGGCGCCGCGAACTGCGTGAGGCCGTCGAAAACGCGGTAGTGAAGCTCTCTACGCCGGTTTCGCTTTCGTATCACCTGATAGAGGACTGGTTCGACGCCGAAAGCCCGTTCTGTTTGCGCGACTTTGTGGGCCGTGGGTTTGTGGTTCGAAAAGAAGAGTAGACGAGGATAATATTACCCTAAATGGTATCTTATCTGGTTAAGAGGCTGCTCCAGATCATTCCGACCCTTCTGGGGATAACTTTCATTACGTTCGTCATTATCCAATTGGCGCCCGGAAACCCGGCGATGCTCAAACTCCAGATGGGCAAAGGGCAGGCGGAGCTTGGCGATAAGGCTATTTCCGAACAGATAATCCAGCAGACAAAAGAACTCTACGGGTTGGACAAGCCCCTGCCGGTCCAATACATCCTGTGGGTAAAACGTATTTTTACCCTCGATTTCGGTTTCTCGTACAAAGACCACCGGAATGTGTGGGAAAAGATTTCCGAACGGTTGCCGATAACGATTCAACTCAACATAATCTCGATCTTTCTGGTCTACCTGATCGCGATACCCTGCGGCATATATTCCTCGACCCATACGGGGTCGTTTGCGGACAAGATTTTGACTGTCGGGTTTTTCTTCCTTTACTCGCTTCCGAGTTTCTGGGTCGCCGTGCTGCTCATAATGCTCTTCGGAGGGGGGGATTTCTGGGACATTTTCCCGGTCTACGGCATATCGTCCATTGGCAGCGAGTCGATGAGTCTGGCGCCCTGGCTGCTCGACCGGATGTGGCACCTGGTGCTCCCAATTGTCTGTCTAACCTACGGCGGGCTGGCTTACCTCTCCAGGCTGACGCGGGCGAGTATGTTGGAGGTCATTCGGGAAGACTACGTAAGGACGGCCAGGGCAAAAGGTCTGAGCGAACGTGTGGTGATCTTTAAACACGCATTCCGCAATGCTTTGCTTCCGCTTGTAACGCTTCTCGCGTTTCTTTTGCCTTCCATGTTCGGCGGAAGCGTCATCATAGAGAGCATCTTCTCGGTTCCAGGAATGGGGCAGTTGGGGTTCGAGGCGGTTCTAAGCCGCGACTACCCCGTTATAATGGCTATTACCGCGATCTCGGCGTTATTGACCCTGATAGGGTTGCTGATTTCCGATATTCTGTATGCCGCGCTCGATCCGCGCATCAAGCTTGAATAATTAATGGATTCCGGCTGGATTCCGGCTCGAAAACACTGCCGGAATGACGGCCGCCGGAATGACGTGGTTTGGAATAATGACTGATCCGGCAAAGACACTCGATCTTCAAATTCTGGAAACACAACCAGAGCCAAAAGGCGAGGTCCCCAATACCTACTGGAAAATGGTCGGCTATCATTTCAAGAAAAGGAAACTGGCCGTCTTTGGGCTGTGGATAACACTATTTCTGTTTTTTATCGCCATTTTTGCTGATTTGCTTGCAAGCGATAAACCCATCTTGTTTTATCACCAGGGCAACGTCTACTTTCCCGTCTTTTCCGGCGCGGATAAGATTGGCTCCTTTGTCTGGAAAGACCTTAAGAAAAAAGCTCCCTTCATCTACCAGCACGTTACCGGAAAAGAAGAGGCGATAGTCGTATGGCCCGTGGTCAAGTATTCACCGACCGAGTACAACCTGCTGGAATTCCTCGCGCCCCCCGACGCCAGGCACTGGTTCGGGACCGACGACAGCGGTCGTGACGTGTTGAGCAGAATGATCCACGGCTCGCGCATTTCTCTTTCGGTGGGTTTCGTTGCCGTAGGAATAGCGATGATCATAGGGGTCCTGTTGGGGGCGCTCGCAGGCTACTTTGGCGGGTGGCCCGATATAGTTATAAGCCGTGCAATC
>JBEKXG010000048.1:0-14534 GCA_049512295.1 Syntrophobacteraceae bacterium | reverse complement strand
ATTCGTTGGCGAACTTCGGACCCTGGGCCAGTCCACAAAGGAAAAACCCGGCTGTGGCGAAATCGAGCGGCCGCAACTTAAGGTGCGCTTCAAGGAAGAACCCATCCTGATCAAGAGGCAGCCGAAGGGTTTCGCCCAGCTTCTTTGTATCCTCGCTTGGGCGAATCGCAGCGCTGAGGACCAGAAGGTCCGTTTTCAAAGTGATCCGGCGCTGCAGTTGAGAGTCGAAAAGGGAAACATCAAGTCCAGCGCCGTTGGCTTTGACCTCGGGCTTTTTGTCTTCGTCGAAGCGGAAAAAGCGGACCCCCTGGCGTCTTGCTTCCTGGTAGTTCAGTTCCTTGAAGCCAAAGGTTCTGATATCGCGGTAGAGCACCGAAACATTGGCCGAAGGGTTTATCTCCTTCAGTTTCAGGCTGTTCTTGACGGCAGAGGTACAACACACCCTGCTGCAGTAAGAGTTGTCCGGCTCGCGCGAACCAACGCACTGGATCATGGTAACGTTTCGCCATTCGCGCGCAGCGGCGGGATCGGTGGCAAGGAGCAGTTCGAGTTCCTTTTGGGTGACAACCTTCTGGTTCTGGCCGTACAGGTATTCGACAGGCTTGTATTCCTGGCCTCCAGTGGCAACTATCGCCACACCGTGAGAAACCTCCACGTCTTTTCCGTCAGTTCTGACCGTTGTGGAAAAGTTCCCGCACGAGCCTTTCACGCCCACGACTTCGGCTTCCCTGTAAATCTTTATGAGCTTGTTGGACTCGACGGTTCTAATCAGCTCATCCAGGTACTTCTTAGGCTCTCCACCGTCTTCGGTGTAAAAAAGCTTTCTTGCATTACCACCCAACTCGGCGGCCTTTTCGACCAGCACGGCTGGAAAACCCTGTTCGGCAATCGAGAGAGCCGCAGTCAGACCGGCGAGACCCCCACCAATGACCAACGCCCTCTGAACGACTTCATAGGAGAAATCGTAGAGCGGTTCAAGCAGGCTCACCCTCGATACCGACATGCGAACCAGGTCCTTTGCCTTTTCGGTCGCAAGATCATGCTCGCCTTGATGCACCCATGAGTCATGCTCGCGGATATTTGCAAGATCGAAAAGATACTGATTCAAACCGGCTTCCCTAAGTGTATTTCGGAAAAGCGGCTCGTGGGTACGCGGCGTACAGGATGCAACGATAAATCGATTGAGTTTGTGTTCCTCAATGGCCCGCTTAATCTCTTTTTGCTGGTCGGTCGAACAGGCGAACATCGGGCTGAATGCATATTCGACGCCTGGAAGCGTTTTTGCATATTCCGCAACCGCTTCCGTATCCACGACACCGGCGATGTTGATGCCACAGTGACAGACGAAAACGCCTATGCGCGGCTCCTCGCCCCTGACATCGCGCTCTTCATACTGCGGCGGCGGTTCGATCAGAGAACCTCTCGCATCAGAGAGCAGAGACGTTGCGCAGGCTGCGGCGCTGCTGCCCTGCTGAACGGAATCGGGAATATCCTTTGGACCCTGTGCGGCCCCGCAGACATAGACTCCCGGTTGCGAAGTGGCAACCACATCCATAGGGTCGGTCTTCGTAAAACCATAGGGGTTCAAATCAACACCGAGCCGCTTCGCCAGTTCGGCCGTGGACGGATGAGCGCAAAGGCCAACCGACAATACGAGCATGTCAAATTCTTCCTCGCGAATTACGTTATCCGCATCCGAGTAAGTGACCTGCAGCTTGTCGGCGCCAGGGACGGGCACAACCCTCGAAATCATGGAACGGATATACCTTACACCGGTTTCATCGCGGGCCCGCTCGTAGAATCGGTCAAAACCTTTACCCTGCGCACGGATGTCTATATAGAAAATAGTGGTGTCGATGTCGGCCTCGTGCTCCTTTGTGATCATCGCCTGCTTTGTAGCGTACATACAGCACACATAGGAGCAGTAATCCTGGCCGATTGCGCTGTCGCGCGACCCTACACACTGGATCCAGGCTATCCGATGGGGTTTGCCTCCGTCGGAGAGCCGCTGTATATGACCCTCGAATGGACCGGCTGCAGACAGGATGCGCTCGTATTCCAGACTGGTCACTACGTTGGGCCACCTGCCGTAGCCGTATTCGGGTTTTCGTTTTGGATCGAAAGGAACAAAGCCGGGCGAGAAGATTATTGCGCCTGTCTTGATCTGCCGGGTCTCAGGCTGCATGTCGTGCCTGATAGCGGAGGCAAGACACGCCTCCTCGCACAACTTGCACTCACAGCAGGTCATGCAGTCCAGGCACTTGGAGGCCTCCGACCTGGCCTGCTCTTCGGTAAGTCCTTGCTCGACCTCGGTAAAGCCGCTCTTCCTCTGCGCCATTGAGATCTCAGCCTGATGGGCGCGGGGCTGTTTTTCAATGTCCGGGGGAATCGGAGTGAAGTTCTCCTGTGGCATCTCGAGTTTTTTGCGCCCTGCCGCCATGTCCTCACTTTTGAGGTAGCGGGATATGGAGATGGCAGCCTCACGACCGGCTGCGACCGCGCCAACGGCAATCCATGGCCCCGACTGCGCATCGCCGCCACCGAATACGCCCTCACGGCTGGTCTGATAGGTTATCTCGTCGACACTTATCGTTCCCGAGCGGCTGATTTTGAGCTTCTCGGACTCGGCCAGGAAATTACTCTCCGGAGTCTGGCCGATGGCCGGAATAAGGATATCGCATTCCTCGGTGAATTCGCTCCCGGGGACGGGAACCGGCCTTCGCCTTCCTGAGGAATCCGGCTCGCCAAGCTCCATCCGGATACACTGAATCCCGATGACTTTATTGTCTTTGGTGAGAACCTTCTGGGGCGCGGTGAGATACTTGATTTCGATTCCTTCGGCCAGAGCGTCTTCTATTTCGTTTTCGCGGGCGGGCATCTCATTGCGGGTACGCCGATAGAAGATGCTGACCTTCGCAGCGCCTGTTCTCATCGCACAACGCGAAGCGTCTATCGCAACGTCACCACCTCCGACGATGACAACTCTCTTGCCTTTTAGATCGGACATCTTGCAAAGATTGACGTTGCGCAGGAAATCCACCCCATGCATGACCCCGGCGGCGTCCTCGGCCGGAATATTGAGCCTGAGGCTCTGATGGGCCCCAATCCCCAGATAAACAGCCTTGTAGCCCTTTCCGAACAGGTCATCTATCGTGAAATCACGGCCGAGAGCGGAATTATATATTATTTCTACTCCCAACCTGGTTATGGCCCGTATTTCCTTGTCCAGAACCTCAGGGGGCAGACGGTAGTCGGGAATACCAACGCGCAGCATGCCTCCCGCAACGGAAAGCGATTCATAAATCGTGACACGATAGCCTTCGAGGGCCAGGAAGTAGGCCGCAGTCAATCCGGCAGGTCCAGAGCCGATGACTGCCACTTTTTCATTCTTTTCTTCTATTTCAGGAAGAGGCAGTTTTTCAATATCAACAGTGTCCGCCACAAACCGCTTGAGGGCACATATCGAAACAGGTTCATCCACCTCACCTCGCCGGCAGGCGGTTTCGCAGGGATGTGGGCAGATTCGGCCCAGTACGCCGGGAAGCGGAAGGTTCCTCATGATGACCTTCATCGCTTCCTCATACCGGCCCCGTGCGATCAGAGTGACGTAGGCATGGGCATTAATCAGACCGGGGCATGCGTTAGCACATGGGGACTTGTCCAGCTTGTCTATGGTAAAGGCGGCCGGAATTGCCTGAGGGTAGTTCCGGTAGATTGCCTTGCGCTCGTTGAGGCCCATATTGAAATTTGCGGGCAAATCAACGGGGCAAACCTTGGAGCATTCGCCGCAACCGGTGCACTTGTCTACCAGGACATACCTCGGATGGCGCTTAACGGTCAGAGTGAAATCTCCGGGGACGCCTTCGAGCTTTTCGACTGTGGTCCGGGTGAGGATATCAATGTTTCGGTGGCTGGAAAGCTCCACCAGTTTGGGCCCCATCATACAGGACGAGCAGTCGTTTGTCGGAAAGGTTTTGTCCAGTTGCGACATAACCCCGCCGACATTGGGCTGTTCTTCGATCAGGTACACTTTGAACCCGGAGTTGGCGATATCCAAAGCGCTCTGGATGCCTGCTATCCCGCCTCCCAAAACGGTAACCGCGCCGGTCTTCTCTGCCTGCCGCATTTCCTTTACCTTCTTTTTGGACATGAGGATGTCAACATTCCTTATATTCGTTGCCGGCTCCAAGCGAAATCAGCACGGGAAATTTACAAATCGCCCCTATACCAGCCCTTTTCGCCGGAGCAGAGGAATCGGATCGACAAAGTGCCTGGAGAGCCATCCCCGGGCTTCCGTCAAACCACATGCCAGTCCTATCAGTTCCGTAAAATATATGATAGGAAGTCCGTAGTGTTTTCCGGAATTAGCTTCGATCCGCTCCTGGTACATATCCAGATTTCCCTGGCACATCTGGCAGGAAACCACGACCGCCTCGGCCCCAACCCGCATGGCCATATCGAGCAGTTTCCCAACCATCTTGAAGCCCATATCAGGCATGGAGATCATGAGGCTCGCCCCGCAACAATCAGTCTTGAAGGGCCAGTCGATGGAAGTTGCCCCCAACGTTTTCACGATCCTGTCGATGCTTTGGGGGTTCTCGTAATCGGAGGCCCCGGTTATCGCCGGCGGCCTGCTTGCCATACAGCCATAATATGAGACGACCTTGATGCCTTTTAGTTGCTTTTTGACGCTGGAGGCAAGCTTCTGGAGATTTTCATCGGATGCAAAGAAATTGGCCAGGTCCCAGATTTTGGGGGTACCCGAACTCAGGGTGGTTTCAAACCTGCGGCCATTGCCCTCAAGCTCGTGCACTGCCGTTTTGAGGCGGTTGAAGCAAAGCGGGCATGGCACCAGCATGTCGGGATTATTCAGTGTATTGGCAAGCTTGAGATTGCGCCCCGGCAGGTCGATGCTCGCCCTGTTATCTATGCTGTGGGCAGCAGTTGCCCCACAGCAGTTCCAGTCGGGAATCTCCTGCAATTCTATGTCCATCCGCCCGCAAACCGACTCGATAGAGTCGGCGTAATCCCGCGCGGTGCCTTCAAGAGAACAACCAGGGTAATAAGTTACTTTCATAGTCCGGTTCCTGTCTGATTAGGATGAGCGCAGAATGGCGCTGACTTCGGCTTTTCCCTTGATTGCCCTGGGCAACACGGCCAGGCGTCCCCTCCTGAAAAGCTTTATGGCCTGATTGATATCTCGTACCATCCCGCCGGATATGAGCTTGCTCACCATCTGTCCGCTTTTGAACCAGTAGGCGGGAAGCAGACCGCCCTCAAAGACCCTGCCTCTCCGCTTTATGTTCCTCAGGAAAGTCTGATGCAATGCCGTAACCGTGGGTTGGGCCGGGCTAATCCCGTCTCTTACGGCCAGCTCCTTGAAATAGTCCATCAATTCGGCGATCCGGACCCCGTTGGGACACCGGGTACTGCACGTCTCGCACGAAGCGCACACCCAGATCGTGCGCGATTGGAGCACCTCCGCTTTTTGCCCCAGAATGGCCAAACGGATGACCTGGTCCGGAAAAAGGTCCATTGCGAAGCTCACAGGGCAGCCGTTGGTGCATTTGCGGCACTGGAAACATTCCGCCGCTTTGAACGGCCCCGAGGCTTCGGCCCCTTGGAGAAAACTGAAATCAGGTGTCAAATTTGGCTGCTGCATAATGTCAAGCGATCTCCGGTTTTGCTGAAATGCAGAAAAACGCCTTGCGCCATGATTCTTTCAGTTCTCAGGCTAGCTCTAAGCAACCCGTAGCCGGCCCGATCCAATCGAGCCGAAGCGAGTGTAAGTCCCCTCGCCGGGATTGCAGCAGGAAGCCCATTGCAAAGGCGATTTTGAATTCAGGAATTATCGCATAATTATGACTCTCAACTATCTCCCCGGTTGCAAACTTCGTTCCATATATTGCAACTGCCTGTCTGCACTTAGATTTGCTATAGTTAGTAAAAGAATTTCGGCTTGATCCCGAACACTTTCCATGACACTAACTGTAAACAGAAAGTTTCAGTTGGAAGCCGCAGCGGCATCAGACCCCTTTGAGTATGCTAAGCCGCTGATGAAAAAAGAAACAAGCGAAGGTTTCCCTCCCTTCAAAGAGCCCCTTTGAGTCACGTAAATATGAATGATAGCGGGGGATGAAGTCCGTTCCAGCGGTGGAATTCATCCCGGAACGCGCAGCATTTTCCAGAGCTATTTGTGTCTTGTGGTGCCGGTTCCGTAATTTAATGTCCAAAATAAGGTAGAGGACAAGAATGGCGTAGTCCAAGACCGTAATCAGCATGCCCAGGTCGAACCCTGCAGGGGGTGTGCAGGTCAGGGGGCATTTTGCAGCGAACAGGATGCTGTTTGGGATCAGCACTGAAGCTGTTATAACAACAACTACACCCCGCGCGAAAGAATTGCGGATTACGAATATCAGGAAGCCAGCCACTATCGGTGGCAAGATGGCGACCGCCATCATTACGTCAGTCATATTCCTATCTCATTAGTGAATTGGTCCATCTTGAAAATCCGAAACTCCGCATGAATAGAATTTGGAACGTGAACCACCCAACGGTAGCCTTGCCCTGATAGATAGCCGCCCCGCAGGCTTCTCACGCAAAAGCCCGGAGTAAGTCAAATCCGCCTCAGGTCCAGGCACAACTGTGAACACGAAGAACAAAGACACCTGAACGTTTCATTCTCAGGATCCGCACAGAGATAGTTTTTGAAAGAACAAAGGCTTTCGTCCTGCGTTGCCAATTAGAAAGTAAGCGTTGTGAAAAGTCAAGTAAAACATTTCACACACTCACAAATTTCTTCAAGAATGCGTCGCGAGTTATTAATCTATTGAAATAGAAGGATTTTTGAAAGAGTTCGCCTGCTTTTGGCGCCTGTGATTTTCCCCCCCGCATTGTGCATTTTTATGTGTATAATTGCAAGCCGGGGGCGAGGAATTGCAACTCTTTTCATGTCTGGTCCGTGATGCTAGAATACTCAGAGGGTCGATCGAACCTGCGACAGGTCGTGTTCGCCCGATGTCGGCCCAGCTTCCCCATCTCGAGAATAATCTCGCTGTATGCGCAAAAGACACTCCAGCCCGGGGGGTTGCCATGCAGAATGTAGTTAGAGCAGAAGCATTTTATGAAGTGTTTCAAGAAATTGTGGCTGTGGTGCATTCCAGCACCAACGTGCGGGAAGTTTTGGACCTTATTGTGTGGAAACTGAGCGAAATCCTGCAAGCCAAGGGGGCTCTTCTCCGAATTTTGAACCTGGAGAAAAACGAACTGGAGCTCGGGGCCGCTTACGGCTTGAGCGAGCAGTATCTGAGCAAGGGCCCGGTCTCGAGTTCGAAAGCGATCATGGAACTCTACGAGCAGAACCGGGTATTCATCATCGACGATATCTGGAGAGACCCGCGCATTCAGTATCCGCAGGAGGCATGGGATGAAGGTATCGCGACGATACTGGACCTCACTATCACCCCGCAGGAACATCTAATCGGAATCATTCGTATCTTCTTTTCCGATGAAAGAAAATTCTCTCCGGAAGTCCTGGACTTTGTTGTCGCCGTATCCCGGCAATGCGCGAGCGCTCTTGAAAGGGCGCGACTGTTCGAGGAGCAGCGAATGCGGTACGAACAACTGGTCGTGCAGACGGAAAGGCTTTCGGCACTGGGCAGAATGGCAGCAGGAATCGCCCATGAGATAAACAACCCTCTGGCCGGAATTTTACTTTTCACCACGAGTGCGAGGAAAGAGATCAAGGAGGATGGGCCTGTGAAGGAATGTCTCGACATTGTCATCCGGGAGACTATCCGGTGTCGAGACATTATTCAGAACCTTCTGGAGTTTGCGCGCGAAAAACAGCCCCAAAAAACTCCGACCAAAATAAACTCCATCTTTGAAAGGGCACTGGGTCTTTTGGAAAACTTATTTCTGATCAATCGTATCAAATTGCGCAGAGATTTGCGGCCAGGGCTGCCGGATTGCTTTGTGGACGGGAACCAGATTCAACAGGTCTTTTTAAATCTGCTGCTGAATGCAGTCGAGGCGATCGGACAAAGTGGAGTGATCACTGTGCGCACCCGCTTTAATCCTGATTTCAACTGCATAGTGGCTGAGGTCGAAGATACGGGGTGCGGAATACCCCGTGAAATTCTGCCCAGGATATTCGACCCCTTTTTCTCCACGAAAGCAACAGGGAATGGTCTCGGTCTGTCAATGACTTACGGAATAATAAAAAGCCACGGCGGAGAGCTGAAAGCGTTCAGCGGCCAGGGCGAGGGTACGCGGTTCATCGTAGAGCTTCCGATTTACAGCGATAATGGTCTCTAAAGCTCGAAAGGTCATCCCTAATGAATTCCAAGAATGTTCTTGTTGTCGATGATGAACCCGTTGTGCGGGACGGATGCCGCATGGTGCTGATGAAAGAAGGGCTGAGCGTGGACGTTTGCGCCAGCGGTCAAAGCGGTCTCAAGATGGCTCGGGAAGGCGAATACGATTGCATCATCCTTGACCTCAAGCTTCCTGACATGGATGGGATGGAAATCCTGGGAACGATGAAGAAGGAGAAACCTCTAACGTGCATCATCATAATCACCGGATACGCAACGACTCAAAGCGCCATTACGGCAATGAAGCAGGGAGCATTCGACTACATAGTCAAACCGTTCTCCGACGATGAACTCGTGGTCTGTGTTGAGCGAGCCATTGAAAAGAAGCATCTTGCCGAAGAAAACCTGGCGCTGCGCAAGGGTTTGAACGATCTGTTCGGTTTCTCCAACATAATCGGCAGGGACCCGAAGATAATGGACATCTTTGGGCAGATAACCAGAGTGGCGCCGACGCACTGCACGGTGCTCGTCAACGGTGAAAATGGGACTGGCAAAGAGCTTGTTGCAAGGGCGATTCACGTTGCAAGCAAGAGGGCCGCCCAGCAGTTCCTGGCCGTGGACTGCAGCGCCCTGACTCCCACCTTGCTCGAAAGCGAATTGTTCGGCCATGTCAAAGGGGCTTTCACCGGAGCGCTGCAGGACAAGCTCGGCATCTTCGAACTCGCCAGTGCCGGGACGCTCTTTCTTGACGATGTGGCCAATTTGAACCTGGATATTCAGGCAAAGCTGCTGCGCGTGCTGGAAGCCCGTGAGTACAAGCCCGTTGGCGCGAGCCATTTCAAAAAGACCGATGCAAGGCTCATATCCGCCACCAACTGCGACTTGCGAGCCATGGTCGAAAAAGGGGAATTCCGAGAGGACCTCTACTACCGGCTCAGTGTCTTTCCCATCCTGATTCCCCCTCTTCGGGAAAGGAAAGACGATATACCCAGATTGGCTTATCACTACCTGAAACTGTTTTGCGGCAAGATGGGCAAACGCATCGACGGGTTTACCGAGGACGCGATGGAGGCACTTGTAAACCAGGACTGGCCGGGAAACGTCCGACAACTTAAAAATGTTATCGAGCGCCTGGTCATCATGACCGATCTGCACGTTGTGGACCTGTTCGATCTCAGGAACAATCTGCAGGTCAGAGAATCCTGGCAACAAGGCGGCGTTCCGAGAACGAGGCAGGAACTTATGGCCATGAAGGACCGCATCATGGAGCAGGCTTTCGGCCAAGTCGAGAAACTATTTCTGATAAGAGCCCTTGAAGAAAGTGGGGGCAATATCACTCTCGCCGCCGAAAGGGTGGGCATGAAAAGGTCAAATTTTTCGGTTCTGCTAAAAAAATATAAACTCTCGTTACACTCCTTTTCTTCAAAGCCCGCATAGCGCCACGGCTTGTAGCGGCTTCGCGCTCTTCTTGAAAAACGGGGTTAAGCGTTACTGCCGTGGCGGCTTCTTACGACGAAGAGCGCGGCGCAGCGAAGCCGCAACCAAAGACTTCTTTGACACGGATGGACACGAAGATCCCGAACATGGAGCCATCTCGCGGAGCGTGCAGATGCGGGTGGGCTGTAACTAAAGATTTTTCGCCCTCATGCGGGGACCTGAATCCTCTTTAAGCACCTGCCAGGGCCTGCCGCCGTATGCGAGCCGATTTTATCGTATATATCTTCATACGCCCCCTCTTTATCCCGATAGGAACGAATGGAGCGGGGTGCATCAAGCCGCGTGATCTGTTTTCGCGTATGTTGCAATATACGCTTTATCTGCGATTTACCTCCATCTCCATGCGTCCGATCCTCGCCTGATTAAACATAAGTAGCCGATAATTCGAGAAATACACGCTGGTGATATCATAGCGTTCATATTGGCACAGGTGTTGCTCCGGCTTTCACAACTGTAGGTGTTCGATTGTGCATGCTTCAACTTTTTCCTTTGAAATTGAGCATTTGATCATGAACGCAGATAAGAAAATGTTCGGATCAAAGGGTAAAGAGGAAGGCAAAATCCTTGTGATGCTGGATGAGGAGAGCTTGGCCGGAGGACTTCAGACGACTCTGAGCGAGCAGGGGTATGAGGTTGACGTGGTAATGTCAGTCCAAAACGCCCTGGAACAACTCCATCGGAAAAACTTTGACCTGCTGGTTGTCGATCTATGTCTGTCGGAGACCGGCGGTATGGAATTGATCAGGAAAGTCAGGCGGGAGCACCCTTGCACTGAGTTTATCGTCACCACGTCACATCCTTCCGTCTCTTCTGCAGTAGAGGCGATGAAGCTGGGCGCCAAAGACTACCTTGCGGAGCCTTTCACCGGTGACGAGCTCCAAAAGATTGTCGTGTCCACGCTGAGAAAAAAGGGGACAAAGGCCTCCGCGAAGCCCGCTCATGAGAAAAAGAAGTTGCAGGTCGGCACTCTTATTGACAAGGGGGAGGTGCTGGCTGTTTTGAAACGGGCCGCTAAAGATGAACAAGTCTCACAAGATATTATGGAAAATGGCTTAGCAGCGCACGAGGACTTTGCGCTGGAAGCTGAGGTCAAGGCGGCCATAATCCGCGGTGACCTCGAATGGCTCGATAAACATTTAGGGGGACTGACTCCAAAGCAGCTCACGCTGATCAAGAAGATTTGCAAGCCTGACAGCTAGCAGGTCCCATTTTTTGGAATCGTTGCGCAGATCGGATAGGAAGGGAGAAGGCCATGAGATCCAAAAACGACGCAAAAAGGTGGGTCGAGAAGGCGAAACAGTTCTACAAATACTCCGGCAAGCGGATTGCCTTGGCTGAGTTCACTAATCCCACCGGACCATTTGTCGAAGACGAGATGTACATTTTCGCGCTGAGTTGCAATGGAACCATGCTGGCGCATGGAATCAACGAGAAATATGTCGGAGAGGAATTTATCGCGCTGCAGGACTCAGACGGCAAGCCCTTTATCAGTGAGATCGTTCAAAGCGCCAAAACCGATGGCAACGGCTGGATGACCTACACGTGGCATCATCCTCTGCTAAAGAAATGGCTTCCGAAAACTGTTTATTTCGAGAAGGTCGATGAGCTGATCATTTGCTCCGGAGTATATGACCACAGTGCCTCAGTCTCAGAAAATAAGGCGCCTCTTTCTGTGGTTTCACGATGATCCCGGATGATGCTGTTTTTGTACCCGGTGGAACCCGGACAATGAAAAGGCTGAAGTATGGCGCATAAATTAACCACTTGCACTTTCTGCGGAGTTGGTTGCGGTCTTTACCTCGAAACCGCTGGCAACCGGGTGGTTGGTATCTACCCCAGCACCTCTCACCCCGCCAATAGGGGCAGAATCTGTGTGCGCGGTTGGAATATTCACGAAGTCAGCAGTTCGCCGGACCGCCTGCGAAAGCCTTTGCTCAAGAAAAACGGCCGCTTTGAGGCGGTGAGCTGGGAGGAAGCACTCGACTTCATTGTCACTCGCTTGAATGAAATCCGAGACAAGCACGGCCCCGAGTCGATTGCCCTGTTGAGTTCCCCGAGGTGCTCGAACGAGGAAGCCTACCTTCTTCAGAAATTGGGGCGCACAGTTATCGGCACCAACAATGTCGATCACGGCGCCGGGGTCTATTGCAATAACTCGGTCAATGTCCTGCTGGACATGATCGGCGTGCCGGCGAGCACCATCTCCATTGGAGATCTGGCTAAAAGCGAGGTCATTGTGGTGGACGGGGTCGACCTGGCCCGGCAACTGCCGACGATCGGCGGAGTGGTCATACGGGCAAAACTCAATGGCGCCAAGCTCATAGTAATCGATGTGCGCCGTCACCGTGTGGCCGAACATGCCGAGCTTTTTCTCCAGCTCAAGCCAGGCACTGAGAGCCTGCTCTACGGAGCGATGGCGAAGGTAATCGTCGATCGTCGCCTGATGAACCTTCCGTTTATCAGGACACGATGCCAAAGGTACGAAGGGTTTGTTGCAAAGCTGCGCGACTACGATTTAGTGGAGGCTGCGGAAGAGTGCGGCGTGCCCACCGAACTGATCGAAACGGCCGCGCTGACTTATGCCAGGGCCCGTAGTGCCGCCCTGCTCTATTCCACCGGCATCGAATCCCGCAATGCAGAATCGATTGAAGCCATGGTGAACCTGGCCTTGCTGACCGGGCAGATCGGCAAGGAAGGCTCGGGTATTTTTGCATTGACGGAGCACAATAATCTTCAGGGCGTATGTGATGTGGGGATGCTGCCCGACCGTTTGCCGGGCTACCGAGATGTGGGCAGCGGCCCTGCTCGGCGGGAGGTCGAGGCCATTTGGGGGACCGGTGTCCCGGAAGGGCCCGGTTTTGCCGCCAACTCTTTATTCACCCATTGCGGCTATGGCAAAGTCAAGGCCGTCTGGCTCTGCCGCTATGACCCCGTGAGCACGGCCTGTTACGGCAACGCGGCCAATTTACTCCAACAGTGCGATCTCGTCGTGATGCAGCATATTTTTCTGGCCGAAACAGCCAAACACGCCCATGTGGTCTTGCCTACGACCGGGTTTGGCGAAGAGCGCGTCACCTTCACAAGCGCCGAGCGCCGGATCCAATTGGCTGACCAGGTAATTGATCCGCCGCAAGGGGTTTCCCCGGCCTGGCAGCAAATTGTGCAGGTGGCACGAGCAATGGGTGCGGATTGGAGCTATGAGTCATCTTCCGATGTCATGGACGAGATAGGCGCGGTTGTGCCGTTCTACAGCGGAGCAAACTACGGCAATCTTGCTCGCCAGTATGGCCGGCAGTGGCCTTGCACGATGGATAAACCGCTGGGAACGCCGTTGCTTTTTTCCGAAACCGCCGGTACCGAGAGCGTTTTCAAATTTGTTCCCATAGCCAGGCCCCGTCGAATCATCATCGCCCGCAAGGAATATCCTCTCACGCTCGTCTTTGGTCATTCACTCTACTATTGGAACCAGAATGTACTTGTCCAACACAGCGAGACCCTGAAGCGTGAGTACCGCATGCTTCTGCTGGACTATCCGGAAGGCTTCCTGGAAATTAATACGGAGGACGCCAAAGAATTAGGGATCCGGGACGGCGACAGGATCAGAATGCGTGCGGCCACGGGCTCGGTGTCAACGATGGCCCGGGTCACTCCCGAGGTGCGAAGGGGCGCGGCCTTCGTGCCATATTTCGTCTACCAGGTGAGAGAGCAGATTCGCGGTTTACAGGAGAGCGGGATCCAAATGGTGCCGATCTGTGTGGAAAAGGAGGCCTCATGAAAGCGCGTATTCTTGAGCGCGCAGACGTTCTAAAATTCGTCAACCTGCTCCGTAAGCAGGGTTATGAAGTATTTGCGCCCTTCAGCGGGCTCGGGCGGGACACCTTTTTCGATGTCGTAACCGACGCGAATTGCGATCAGGTTCAAGTGCACCTGCCCAATCCCTACTACCCTCCGAAGCGTTTTGTCCTGCCCCCTATCGAGAATCTTTTGCTGTTCCGAAAAAACGGCGACGAAATAGAAATTACTCCAACTTATGAGGAACCGAAGCGCGCCGTATTCGGAATCCGTTCGTGCGACACTGCAGGGATTTATCACCTCGATCGCTTTTATCTCGGCCGCGACTGTCGCGACACTCACTACGAGAAGCGTCGAAAGAACCTTTTCCTGGTTAACGTCGTTTGCACCGATCCCGACATCGATATAAGCGCAGACTGTTTTTGCATGTGTACCGACACCGGTCCGGCTGCGCGCGATCACTTCGATGTGCAACTGATGGACCTTGGAGACGAGTTCATGGCCGTGGCCGGGACGCCTGCCGGCGAGTCAATGTTCGCCAATGCGATTTTCAAGAAAGGCGATTATGCTCATGTCGAAAAGCGCCGAGCCATTCTAAACGACACGCGAACTCGCTTCAAAACTGCTACGAGCTGGTTTTCGGCCACGGTGCACTCCATCTCCCACAGTCATGTGCTGGAAAAGACCTGGGAGGAGATCGGCAACCGTTGTCTTGAGTGTGGTGGCTGCAGTTACGTCTGCCCAGCCTGCACCTGCTTCACTGTCTTTGACCGCTGTGCCGGGCCGGGGGTAACCGAGCGCGTCCGCACGTGGGACTCCTGCGCCCTGGCCGGGTTCACTCGTATGGCAGGCGGCCACAATCCTCGCAAGGCCGTGCATGACCGCCGAAACCGCCGATTCTTTCGAAAACTGTCCCACTACTTCATCCAG
>JBEKXG010000047.1:0-14594 GCA_049512295.1 Syntrophobacteraceae bacterium | reverse complement strand
GACCACAAGTCACCGTCCATTTACGTAAAATTCCCGCTCACTGCCGAGAGCCGGGCAAAGTTCCCAGATCTGTCCGGAAAGCAGGTTTACGTGCTGATCTGGACGACGACTCCCTGGACCCTTCCGGCGAACCTGGCCATTACGCTGCATCCCGATTTCACTTATGTGGCGGCCGAGGTTGGCGGCGAAGTCTGGATTCTGGCCCAGGGACTTCTCGAAAGCGTCATGGGACTCATGAACGTGCGGAACTACGAAGTGATCCGCACTTTCGAAGCCGGGGAGCTAAGCGGCCTGAAAGCCCGCCACCCGTTCGTAGACCGCGATTCGGTCATAATCCTCGGGACTCATGTGACCCTGGACGCCGGAACGGGCGCGGTCCACACCGCCCCGGGCCACGGGCGCGAGGACTACGACATGGCGCTGGAGTATGGCCTCGACGTCTATTCCCCCGTGGACGACACGGGGCATTTCACAGAGGACGTGCCGTTCTTTGCGGGGCAGTTCGTATTCGACGCCAACAAATCGGTGACCGCAAAGCTCAAAGACGACGGCAAGCTAATGCTGGAAGCCGACATCGTCCACAGCTATCCCCACTGCTGGCGTTGCAAGAACCCGGTCATTTTCCGCGCCACGCCCCAGTGGTTCATCTCAATGGAGAAGAACGACCTGCGCCGAAAGGCCCTCGAATGGATTGACCGGGTGCAGTGGATTCCGGGCTGGGGGCGGGAGCGTATCCACAACATGGTCGCAAACAGGCCTGACTGGTGCATCTCCAGGCAGCGCTCCTGGGGCGTGCCGATCACCGTATTCCGATGCTCGGAATGCGGGACCTATATTACCTCCGGGGAAGTCTTCGATCACGTTGTGGCCCTGTTCGAAAAAGAAGGCGCGGACGCCTGGTTTTCACGCCCGCTCGAGTACCTGCTGCCGGAGGGTCTTACCTGCCCCGGATGCGGCGGCGGAAAACTCGAAAGGGAGAAGGACATCCTGGACGTCTGGTTCGATTCAGGGACGTCTTTTGCCGCCGTCCTCGAGCGGCGGCCCGAACTGAAGATGCCCGCAGACCTTTACCTGGAGGGCAGCGACCAGCACCGCGGATGGTTTCATTCCTCGCTTCTCGCTGCGGTCGGAACCAGGGACGCCGCTCCTTACAAAACCGTGCTCACCCACGGTTTCGTCGTTGACGGCCAGGGACACAAGATGTCCAAATCGCTCGGAAACGTTATAGCCCCCGAGCAGATCATACGCCAGTACGGGGCCGAGATACTCCGCCTTTGGGTCTCTGCCGAAGACTACCGGGACGACATCCGCATTTCCCAGGATATCCTGAAAAGGCTGAGCGAAGCATACCGCAGAATCCGTAACACATGCCGGTTCCTGCTGGGAAACCTCTACGATTTCAACCCGGCGGCCGATTCCATCTCCTACGGGCAAATGGACGAACTGGACCGGTTCGCCCTCTACCAGCTCCAGGACCTGATTCAGAAAGTTCGCCAGGGATATGACCGGTTCGAGTTCCACCGCGTCTATCACGCGCTCCACAACTATTGCGTGGTGGATTTGAGTTCGTTTTACCTGGATATCCTCAAAGACCGCCTCTATACGTCTCCGACAGCCGGCGTAGCCAGGCGCTCGGCCCAGACCGTGATTCATATCATCCTCAATACCATCGTCCGGTTGATGGCCCCGATACTCTCGTTTACCGCCGAGGAAGTCTGGCTCCGGATGCCTCACTGCCCCGGACCCTCCGTGCATATGGAGGCGTTTCCGGAAGTCGATTCGAACCTAAGGGACGAAGATCTCAACGGCCGGTGGCAGAAAATCCTGGCGGTGAGAAACGAGGTCCTTCGCGCCCTGGAGGCGGCCCGGCGCGACAAGGTGATCGGGCACCCGCTGGACGCCAGGGTGCGCCTGGCCCTTTCGCCCGAACTCGAGAAAGAGTTCGCGGGCCAGGAGGAGCGTCTCAGGACCGTTTTCATTGTATCCCGGGTGACAATCGAGTCCGAATCCGCCCTGATCGCCCCGACGCAGGGAGTTGAACTGCCCGGTTTGAAAATCCGGGTCGAAACCGCTTCGGGTGAAAAATGCGACCGGTGCTGGGTCCGGTCCGAGAAGGTGGGACAGTTCCCCGATCAGCCAAAGATTTGCGATCGCTGCTATTCAGTGGTCGGATGACGGGGACGGGATACCTCACACTCATCGTAGGAGTCCGTGAATGAGCAGATTCTTGCTTCTGGATGTAGGCGCCGGGACATTGGATGTTCTTTTCTATGATGATCGGTCGGGTCTGCATTACAAGGCTGTAGTGAGATCCCCGGTGCTTTACCTGGCCGAACGTGCGGAGAGCATCGCCGGAAACCTTCTCATAACCGGTGTTGAAATGGGGGGAGGCGCTCTTCTGGATGTCCTTTCTCGGCATGCTCAAAAAGCCGAAGTCGTTATTTGCGCCTCGGCTGCTCGAACCCTTAGCCACAACCCGGATAGGATTCGCAACGCGGGTCTCAGAATCATCGAAGATTCGCAGGCCGCAACAATTGCCGGTTTAGGAGCGTATACATCCTTAGCATTATCTGATTTCCCCCGTGAACATTTGGAGAGGATGGTAACGGGTTTTGGAGTGCCTTTCGAATTTGATGTTGTTGGCGTGTGTGCTCAAGACCATGGCTTGCCTCCGGCAGGGAAATCCCATTTGGACTTTCGGCATGAAATATTCAAAGCGGCCCTGGACCTGGCGCCCACACCCGAGTCGTTGCTTTACGAAAATGGAAACGTCCCCCCCTTTTTGAACCGTCTGAGATCGATTGCTGAAACAGCTTCGGGTCTCTCCACCGGCGAAATCTATGTCATGGACAGCGGCATGGCGGCCATACTCGGCGCATCCATGGACTTTCAGTTGAGGGGGAAAAGAAAATTCATCGTCCTCGACATCGCCACTTCCCATACGGTCTGCGCGGCTATTGACGGCGGTGAGATTGCCGGCTTTGTGGAGTACCATACGCGGGACCTCAGCCAGGAGAAACTGGAGTCGCTTCTGGTGGATCTGGCTGAAGGCAGGCTGCTCCACCGGCAAGTCCTGGCGGAAGGCGGTCATGGGGCATACATCAGGAAGGCTTTCGGGTTCGAAGCCGTCGAGCTTATAGTAGCCACGGGTCCAAAGCGGCGGCTGGTCGAGAATTCAAAGCTCCCGATCACGTTCGGGGCGCCCCTTGGAGACAATATGATGACCGGAACAGCGGGATTGCTGGAAGCGATCAAGAGGCGCAAAGGGCTCGATTTTTCCCTCTACCTGTAACAGTTTCTAGAGTTGGCTTGACTCATTTTCTGAGAATTGTTACAATGGTAATGTCGTGCTCTACTTCGAATCCCTACGCGGTCCCCTGGACTGGGGTCTCCGTTTGTTGGGGTAAGCGCCGGGAGCCCGATGTCAGGTTTTGCGGCGAACGTTCGATAGAGCAGGAGTGGCAATCAACACAATCGGGGAGGTGGGAATGGAATTACCTACCAGGCCCCTCAGGCGGCTGCATTGATTGCGCGTCTGAGGGGCTGTTAATTTTGGCCCCTTCCCCCCATACTCTTCAATCTTCAGTCTACCCGCCAAGACAGGTTGAACGGTCCGCTCGAAGTTTTTCGGTAAATTAACGGGGAGCAGAAGTTGCACCTCCAGAGTCTATTGAGCACCTTGTAAAATCAATCTCTCTGCCGCATTTTTTGCAAACATGCTTTGCACTGAATTCATCCGAGAAAATTTCCTTCTCCTGGCCACATTCCGGACACTTACATGAAAAAGACTGCAGGTTCTTGAATTCCTCGAATCCGGGACAGTGTTGTGGTGTACTCATTTCTTAGCTCCTCTGAGAAGTAATTCAACGGTGGTTGAGCTCCGTTATCCACACGGCCTTAATTGCCGCGCCGAAAAAATAGTCCTCAGGCCATACCGAAGCGCATGGAGCCAAGTTTCCTGAGGGAGGCCCCGGCTTCCTCGACTGTCGTCCCAAGCTTCCATGGCTCCATGAACCCACAGAGCATGAGTTTCCAGCCTTATTTAATTATGATTCTTCGGTCGTAAAGATACGCTTGCCACAACTTTTTGTTGTGCCCTCATATTTCCGCATCGGATTTTATCTGGGCAAATCTCGTTGTCGTCCTGAGTTTCCGCGCTTCGGCTTCCTCGATGTCCTCGACCGTTAAGTGTATTTTTCCGCAATTCGGACAGGCAACGTTTACGTTTTCCCCGAACGAGCGTTCCTTTATCTGGTCGACGGTCATATGGCCGATATAACCGCACTTGGTATCCATCCGCTCGGCTCGAACCTTCGGTCTGTTGTCCTTCCTGTCATGCCCCATTATTGCGTCCAGCTCCGGCAATGAGATTTCCGTTTGAGTCGGAGACGGTTATTTCGATTGTCCTTCCGCCGTCCAGGCGGTGTGCGGCACACGAGATTCAGGGGTCATAGGCGCGCATTGCCATTTCGATCCGGTTAAGCGCCTCCTCGCTTACTTCGCCGTCTCTTATGAGGTCCAGCGCGACGCGGTTCACGCTCATGTTGATCGGCGCCAGGTTGTGTGTCGTTCCGACGATCAGGTTCGCCCTGGTAATGAATCCGTTTTCATCGGTCGAATAGTCGTGAATGAGAGTTCCGCGCGGGGCTTCGACACAGCCCACCCCGCGGCCCGCTTTGGGGACCGCCTCGTTTCGAATATACTGGTCGGTTATTAGCGGGTCCTCTAGAAGCTCAAGGACCTTCTCGCAGGCATACAAAAGCTCGATCAGGCGCGCCCAGTGGTAGAGCATGGTTGACTGCGCGGGCCGCCCGAAGAGCGAGCGAAACTCAAGGAGTTCGGCCTGGGCAAAAGGGGTTGGAATAAAATCCGCAACGTTCATCCTGGCCAGGCAATTCGTCCTGTAAATGCCGCGCGGGGCGTCGAGATCCATCGAAAACCCCTCGCCCCAGCCTCGCGCATACGGAAATTTCGCGTAAGTCCATGGTTCGATGTGTTCTCCTATAAAGTCGGTGTATTCCCGGCTCGAAAATTCATGAAAAGACCCGTCCGGCCGCATGAGCCGCAGAATTCCATCACTGAGCGACAAGCTGCCGTCTTCGGGGTTGACCATGGCAAGAAAGCCTGTGTTGATTTCGCCAAGCTGCATGAGTTCGGCGTCGAATCGGGAAAAAACGCGCTCCCTGGCAAAATCCAGGGCAAATCGGGCAAATTCGAGTTGTTCGACGGCGCCGGCGTGCAGTTCATCCCTTTCGCGGCGGCTCATCGGCTTTGAAAAGCCGCCGGGCACAATCGCGTCGGGATGGATCGACCTGCCGGCGAACTTCTCGAGCATCATCTGAGCCCGATATCGCGTCTGAATAACTCTTTTCGCCAACTCGGGGGCCTGCCTGGCGATTCCCAGGATGTTCCTGGCTGCATATTGGTGCGAATCGACCAGGAAATCGGGACCTGCCAGGAAAAAGAAATGCAGCACCTTGTCGCTGATATGCGCAAGCACCTGGGTAAGCTCCCGCAACAGGCGTCCGGCGGGTGGAACTTCCGTCCCGAAGCACCCGTCGACGGCCTTGTTCGAGGCAAGATGGTGCTGCCAGGGGCAAATTCCGCAGATGCGGGTGACGATCCCCGGGATTTCTTCGGCTGCGCGGCCCTCGATAAACTTTTCGAACCCGCGCATCGACATTATGTGGACGCGGGCCTCAGCTACACTGCCGCTCTCGTCCAGTCTGACACCGATCCGGGCGTGACCTTCGATTCTGGTCACCGGCTCGATCGTTATCTCTCTGGCGCAAGCACACGCCGATTCCGCAACTGTTTTGCGCATAAAGACCCTTTTCTGTTGCCCGATGCGGCCAAATCCAATCCAACACCGGAAAGTTTTCAATCAGGCTTTGGCGCGCAGCGCCTGCTCAGCCTTCCGTGCGCTCCGGAAAACCGAAGCGACGAAAGCCTGTCAGGCAGGTCATTCGTATCGATCCCGTTGCTGACAAGCGCGTTGAGGATGTCCAACAACGGATTGCCGCCTTGGCGCACAGGCCCGTGGCAGCCCCGGCATGGCACCCGCGCCTCTATGCAGCGCGGCGGGCCTCCGTTCATTCCGGCGCACCCGGCCAGAGTCATCGGTCCCATGCATAGATATCCCTGCTCGAGCAGGCAACGCATCTCGGAAACCGGCCTGCCGGTCTGGTATCGGGCGTTCCGAACGAATCTTCGAATTCTCTGTACAGAACCTTTGCCCTCGCGCCTCGCCGGACAGGAATCGCAAACGCTCAGCAGGGGCAATTCAAGGGATTTGCCCTCGACAATTGATTCCATGGCTGCAGTGATGTGGTCGGGATGCGGGGGGCACCCCGGAAGAATGAAGTCCACGGCAATCTTTTCGTCCAGTGCAAATGTTCGTTCAAGGAAGGGCGGAATCACCTGCGAGGGATTGACGGCCGCGTCGGTGGACTCGGCGGTACGGTAATAGCGGCGGAAAAGGTCCTTGTCTTCGAAAAGATTCATCAGGGCGGGAATACCACCGTAAGCTGCGCATGTTCCGAATGCTATGATGATGTCGCACTGGCGGCGCATCATTTCGGCAATTCGCAATTGTTGCTCATTTCTGATGCCGCCGCTTATGAGTCCCACGCCGGCTTTGGGGATATGGATTTCGCTTGAGTCGGCGCCGCAGTCGAAGTACTTGTGGTCCATCAGGATAGGCATGTGGACGATGTCGAATTTGTTGAGCAGGCTAAGGGACCCGCCTCCCGTATTCAGCAGCGACATTTCGCATCCCGAACAGCCGCTCAAAGCCTCGGAGCATAGTGTTAAGGACATTGGATCAGCTCGCTTTTCGAATAAATCGAAGCGTCTTTACGGTACCGGGAGGGCCCGATTGCCCTCAGGGACTCGTCGGTTTCCCGTGCTATGGCTGCAAAGCGTTCGGCTTCGGCCGAGGAACACCACACAAGCCTGAAACGTTCCAGCTCCAATCCCATGGTGGATAGCACCTCTTCAATTACAGGGGACCTCGCTTTTGCCTTCTGGTTGCCGTCCTGGTAATGACATTCCCCTGGATGGCAGCCCATCAGCAAAACACCATCCGCACCGCACTCGAAGGCCTCCGTAACCAGGTGCGGATGAACCATCCCGGAGCACATCACGCGGATGATCCGCAAATTTGCGGGATACTGGACGCGCGCAGTGCCTGCAAGATCGGCCGCCGCATAGGAACACCAGTTGCACGCGAAGGCCAGAATCTTCGGTTCGAATGCTGGACGGGTGTCAGACAAGTTCATTTCCTCCATTTGGAATTGAGAGGAGCGAAGATAGCGAAAAATTTAGTTATATTTCGCGTCCTTGCATGAGCCGTTTCTAAATTCCTAAATCCCCGAATCAAGCGCCGCCCGTACTTGTGCGGAAAGCTGGCTGCCGGAAAAACCCGTTACGTTGATTCCGTCCTTGGGGCATGTGGCCTGACAGGCGCCGCAGCCTTTGCATTTTGCGGGCAGGACTACGAGCTTCTGTTTGCCGGTTTCATCCCCGCCAATCGTATCTTGCCGTTCTATAGACAGGGCTGCGTAAGGACACGCGTCCACGCACAGGGCGCAGCAATCGCATCTCAGTTCGTCGATCCTCGCCTTTACGTGATCGAGGTCCACCCAGCGGCTTGAGAGCACTGTCACAGCGCGGGAAACCGCCGCCTGCGCCTGGGCGATGGATTCTTCGACCGGTTTGGGGTAGTGCGCCAATCCGGCAAGGAAAATGCCGTCGGTCGTAAAATCGACCGGCCGCAGCTTTACGTGCGCCTCCAGCAAAAAACCGTCCCTGTCGACCGGAAGCTTATATAGCCTGGCAAGCTCCCTGGTGTCGGGATTGGGGATAATCGCAGTTGCGAGCGTGACCACATCCGCAGGGATGCCGAAGGGTTCACGGAGGACGTGGTCCCACGCTACTACCTCGATTTTGTCTTCGTTCACCACCACGTTGGGTTTCTGGCGCTGGTCGTAGTTGATGAAAATAACCCCGAGTTCACGTGCCCGGCGATAGAGATTCTCCCTGAGCCCGTATGTCCTTATGTCCCTGTAGAGAATGAAAACCCGCCTTTCGGGGTTCTCTTCCCTGAGAGAAATCGCGGACTGGATCGAATGCGTGCAGCAGACCCGGGAGCAATAGTTGCGCTCAGGCTCCCTTGAACCGACACACTGGATGAACACGAAGTTGCGGCCCTTTTTTATCCGCTGGTCTCCGACCGCGTGCAGCTTGTCGAATTCGAGCGAGGTGAATATGTTCGGGGAAAAGCCGTAGCCATATTCGGCAGGTTTGAAGGGCTGACCGCCTGTGGCCAATATGGTTACTCCGTGATCGACGGTTATGTTGCCGGTTGGCCTCTGAATCGTTGAGCGGAAGCTGCCGACATATCCTTCCGCTTGTATGACGGCCGATTTGAGATGCACGGTTATAAGGCTGTGTTCCCTTACCTTGGAGGCGAGCATTTCCATGTGGGAAGGGATGTCTTCGCCTTTCCATGTCTTGAAAAGATGGAGCGCGATCCCGCCCGGTTGAACAGCCTTTTCCACCAGATGCACTGGGAAACCTTGGTCGGCAAGCGCCAGTGCTGCGGTCATGCCGGCCAGGCCGCCCCCGATTACAAGAGCCTGGGGAGTAATCCGCACCGAAACCGGCGGCACCGGTTTTAACAGGGCGGCCTTCGCCACAGCCATCCGCACGAGGTCTTTAGCCTTGCGGGTAGCCTGCTCGGGTTGATCCGCATGAACCCAGGCAAGCTGGTTGCGGATATTGGCCATCTCAAACAGGCATTCGTTGAGCCCCGATGCCCTTAGCGTCTCCCGGAAAAGCGGTTCGTGGGTTCGGGGCGTACATGCGGCGACCACCACTCTATTGAGATTTTCCTCGATGATGCGCTTGCGAATGAGTTCCTGCGAGTCCTGGGAACAGGCAAAAAGGGCCTTTTCCACGAAAACGACCTTCGGAAGCGATTGAGCATACCGCGCCACATCGTGCACATTTACGACCTCTGCAATGTTTGACCCGCAGTTGCAGACGAAGACGCCGATCCGAGGCTCTTCGCCCGATGGACTTAATCGTTCGGGCGGGAACCGCTTCTGCCTTGAGAGGCTGTATCGTACGTCCGAGAGCCGGACGGCTGCTGCGGTTGCTGCGGCTGATGCTTCTATGACCGAAAGAGGAATGTCCATCGGACCCCCGAATGCCCCGCATGCGAAGATGCCGGCCCGGGAGGTGGAAACAGGCGAAAAACAGGACGTTGCCGCAAAGCCTTCGGGGGTCAGCTCGACCCCGGTCCGGTTCGCAAGGGCGGCTGCCTCAAAGGGCGGTTCCATTCCTACGGACAGGACCACCAGGTCGAAATGGTCACTTGCCTGCTTTCCGTCATCGGTAATGAAGCGCAGGCTGATGTTTTCTCCGGAGTCTCCAGGTTCGACTGCATGGACACGGCATCTCTGAAAACTGATTCCCCTCGCTTTTGCCCTGTCAAAGAAACGCTCAAAATCTTTTCCATGCGTCCGGACGTCCATGTGGAAAATGGTAACCTGCAGAGATCTGTTGTGATCCGTTGCAAGTATCGCCTGCTTGATGGCGTACATGCAGCACACGGCTGAGCAGTAGCTCCTGGACATCTGATTCTGATCCCTGCTGCCGATGCACTGGAGGAAAGCCATTTTCATCACCGGCTTACCGTCTGAGGGACGCAACAGATGCCCGGCTGTCGGGCCGGCCACCGCGAGATAGCGTTCCAGCTCCATTGCCGTTATGACATTGGGAAATCGCCCGTACCCCCATGCGGGGAATCCGGAAGGATCGAATGGGCGGTATCCGGGCGAAAGGATTATGGACCCGACTTTCACCGAAATTTCTTTTTCAAAGTCGTTGTAACGGATGGCGCCGCACGGACATACCTTTTCGCACTCCCTGCACCTGCCGCCCCTCATCTTGTTACAGGCCACCGGGTCTATCTGGTATTTGAGGGGCACAGCCTGAGGATACTTTACGAAAATCGCCTTTCGGGTATTTATCTTCTGGTTGAATTCGTCTCGCGTCTCACGGGGACACCTTTCCGCGCACTTGCCGCATGCGATGCATTTTTCCACATCCACATACCGGGGATGCTGGCGCAAATGCACGGTGAAATTCCCCAGCTCGTCCTCGATACGGTCAAGCTCCGTCATCGTCATCAGTTGGATATTCAAGTGCCGACCGCACTCGACGAGCTTGGGCGACAGAATTCACATCGCACAGTCGGTTGTCGGAAAGGTCTTGTCCACCTGGGCCATAGCGCCGCCTATTGCGCCGGTCCGCTCGACCAGGTAGACATAATAGCCGCTGTTTGCCAGGTCCAGCGCAGCCTGAATTCCGGCGATGCCGCCCCCCACAACCATTACGCTCCCTATTCTGTCTTCGAAGTCAGCCATGCGTTAAAACTCCCGGAACTATGTCCTGCTTCCCTGGTTTGCAGGCAGCACAAGGGAATCGGCAACCAACTCCCAGATGTATTTTACATCCACCTTGAGATCGTACTCCCTGCAAAGGCTTTTCATTATCTGGTCACGGCAATTGTGGCAGGCGGTGATTACCAGGCCTGCCCTGGAAGTCTCGATCTGGCGAGACTTGAAACGGCCATGAAAGACCCGTTCCTCCTTGAAGGGCGTGGCCCACATACCGCCCCCCGCCCCGCAGCAGTAGTTTTCAGCGCCGGTCGGGTAAATATCGACGAAGTTCGGAGCGCATTTTCTTATAATCGTCCGGGCCTCTTCAAAATAACCGTGGCCGAACATCTTGAGAGACTTGCGCCCGTAGTGGCACGGATCGGAATAGGTGGTAAGCTTTCTATGGCGCGAGGGATCGATATGAATGCGTCCTTCCTTGAGATAGCTCATCAGGAGGTCGAAAATAGTCGTCACTCTGAAATTCTTTGTGTCCTCCTTAAACCATCGGTCCAACCCGTACCGGGTCGCATAGTAGGAATGCCCTCAGTCGGGCAGCAGAAGCGTTTTGCACTCCAGCGCGTACATGTTGCCGACTATATGGCCGACAATTGTCCTCAGAGAGTCATCATCGCCCGTAAAGAGCGCCCAATTTACCCCCTCCCAGTTCTGCGAGGGAATTGTCCAGGATTCGCCTGCGGCGTAAAATATCTTCCACCAGTATTTCATGTCGTCAGGCTCGGCGAATGGCTCTTTGGAATTGACCGTCACGAGCAGGTTCGCGCCTTTTCTGTCTATGGGGGAGGTAAAACCGGGACACCCCTCCTCGGCCATTTCTCTCGATATCTCTTCGACAATCCCGACGAAATCATCCCCGGGAATTCCCAGGTTGTTTCCCCTCTCGAGGCACATCAAAACACCCTTGTGCAGCGGACCCGGAACCTTCGACCTCTCCCGAAGACCCCTTAGCCGATGAACCAGGGCGACTATTTCAACATTCTGAGGGCAGTCTCTTTCGCATTTGCCGCACATCGTGCACTTCCAGGACCACTGCGAAGCAAGCAGGTCCTCTTCGAGACCCAGCACGGCCATGCGCACCATCTTACGGGGATCCATGCCGTCAACGCCCGATATAGGACATGCGCTGGCGCAGCTCCCGCATGTCATGCAGACATCACCCCCGGAAGGGTCCTGCAGCAGCCTGCCCGATGGAATTCCGATGCGGCGCACGTTTTGCTCGTGCAGTCCCATTTCCCGGCTCATGAGCGGCACCCCTTGAACATGCTTGAGCTTAAGGGCCGAACGATCTATCCCGAATTCCTGGCAAATCCCGCTGAAATCGGCCTCGGTGACCAGGTATCGCTTTCCGGACATACTGCGCGCCGGAAGCCTCCCGCTCCTGATCCAGTTACGAATCGTGTTCCTGTGCACTCCGAGCTGATCCGCCAGTTGGCCAATTCGGATGACTATCACGACAACTCCTCGATCTGGCGGAGCAGCCATTCGCAAGCGTCCGGAACAGCCGCCTTCACCGAATCCGAAAGACCCTGCCGGATTTCGTCCGGCATCCTCTCCGCCTGCACGGCCAGCACCCGTATCTTGACCCCTGCCCCATCCTGAAGATCGTTGAGCAGGTTGACCGAAGGAAACATGTGCAGCGAAAAATCATTCACCTTCATTAGAGGGATCTGGCTGATATCCATTTCGAATATCTCGCCGGGCCGCTTTCCCGATTCGAAAACCGCGTCCACGATAAAGATAACTTTAGGCTTGTCCGGCATGAGCACGAGGTCGAAAAGAAGCTCGCGGACGCTGGTGCCAACGTCGAAGGCGGCCACATCACCAGGCAGATCGAAATTCGCCAGCAAGTGATCGATTACCGCGGGGCCGAAACCGTCGTCCCCGATCAGAATATTTCCGCAGCCGAATATGAGGACAGGTTTGGTAAAAAGGTCCTGAATTGTGCTCATCAGATTTCCGATCCGTTTTCAGACAAGTCTTCCGACTTCCATCTTGCGATTTCACGATTGCACATGTGCACAATGTGCATTTTTGCTCACATATGCCGCAAATAAGAAAGAGTCAACTTTTTTCTTTTGAGACAAATTCCCATGCTTCGGATCTGGAAAAGAAATTCTTCATACACGTGCTTTTTTGCCGCATAGCGCAGCGGCTCTATTTTCTTTTGCTCCAGGCGAACTTATATTCTCTATGCAGCATTGAACTCTGGATAAATATGGAGAAACAATGATGATTCGAAAACTGGCACCTATTCTGGCACTATTCGTCGGACTGTTAACGTGCTCTCTTGAAGGGCAGTTCAAATGCGTGACTCCAGGTGCGTTTCCCTTCGGGGGCGGTGTCATACAGCCCTTGGTATCGAGCCCTCAATTCGACCCCAACGAGTCGGAGGCAAGGCAGCAGATGACAGTTGAGGAGCGGCTGCATGGAACGAGTGCGGCCCCGACCGGCGGTATCGGCCTGATCCAGTCATGGGGCTTTTAGCACGCCCGGAGTGATACCCGGATGGGGAGACGCCGTGCTCTCTTTAGGTCTCCCGCTCGACTCTACCTCCAAGCCCCTCTTACGAGGCGGTGGTTGATTTGTGAGCGTAAATACTTACGTTGAATTGGAGGGTAGTTATCGAACCCGGATTTCGGGGCGGCGGCGGGGAGGAGAACCTTTTCCAGCGAGGAATTTAACATGAGCTTCTCAGAGATTAAAGATGCAATTATGAATATGGATACAAACGATCAGAAGCGCCTGATCACGGAAGTGGTCCCGCAGATGTGGGAGAGAGCGTGTGAGGACGTGACCTGTGCTCTCAAACTAAAGGAACTGGTGGACAGGGACATTATTCGGCCATACGATGGAATGTTCATGGGCGGCATCTGAGCAGGGGTGAAAGATGGTCGCAAAATACACCGGGGTCCGGCGAGAGACACGCCGGACCCCGGTTGCTTGAATCGGGAGCGGAAATCGACCGGCGAAAATTCTTATTTTGTGTTCAGATTCAACCCTAATGTCGCAGCTTCCTGTTTTATAGCGGAAACTGAAAGGCCCATTCTCTGAGCAATCACGTTCAAAGGCTGGCCCTGGGCAACAAGATTTTTCAGTTGTGACAATTGTTGATTGGTCCACGCTGTCTGTGACGTCACCGATGATGTATAACTCGTTGCAGAAATACCGCTTATCGCCATTGGAATCTCCTTTACGCTATGCTCCCCTGGATTAGTATCGGTTTCCTGGTTTAACTGCATGTCCATCAATATAATCGGGAAGTGCGGGAAAAAAGATTAGCGAAAAGGGATTCCAATCGGTACTGCCAGGGACTCATATTCTAACGAGCTCCCGCGGATAATCGGTAAGAAGCTCGTTCCGGCTGTCGCCGACATGAATGATGTCCGTAATCCTGGGTCCACCAATGCCTTTGCGATAAATTGTCGGAAGGAGCAGGTCGATCACCATGCCTGTTTCTATGATTTCAGTCCGGCCTCGCCCGATGACAGGATAGAATTCTGACTGGCGAAGTCCAACCCCGTAGCCGACCGACTCAAGGTAGGATTTACCGAATCCCGCTTGCTCCACCACATCACGGGCCGCGGCATCCACTTCACCCGACGTTGCCCCGGGTCTCAAAGTTGCTTCCGCTCGCTCCAGGGCGCGCAGGAGCAGAGCATGGACATCGGCCTGCCCTTTAGGCACAACGCCAACGGTGGCAGTCCGCGCCATTTTTGCGCAGTATCCTTCACATGTCGCCCCAAGGTGGACTACAACCACTTCGCCTTCCCGGATTCGCTTTGAGCTTGCGGTCGGGTGCGCAAGCAGGGTTCGCTCTCCCGAAACCACCTGGGGACGAAAGGACGACCCTCCGGAGCCGGCCCGGAGCATTGCGTATTCGGCATCGGCAAGCACATCGAGTTCAGCGGCTCCGGGCCGGACCACTTTCATCGCCGCATCCATTCCCTTGCAGACCGCATCGCAGGCGCGCCTGATCATGTCCAGCTCTTCCGGTTCCTTTACGGAACGCAGCCTGTAAAAGAGATCGCCTGCCCCGACGAAATTCCGCTCGCAAAAAGCCGCCCGCAAAGCGTCATATACGGCGAAATCAACGAAATATCTCTCGAAACCTATTCGTGGGTCTGTGTA
>JBEKXG010000046.1:0-14668 GCA_049512295.1 Syntrophobacteraceae bacterium | reverse complement strand
CGCAGATCCGAACAACAAAAGACAGCGGTGCAGCTTGGTACGATCGTCAAAGAGGCTATGCAGATTCTGCGGCCATCCTTGCCGTCTACTATCGAGATCAAAACTGAAGACTCCAGCGAAGCGAGCGTGTTGGCCGATCCTATTCAAATGCACCAGGTGCTCATGAACCTTTGCGCCAACGCTGCCCACGCGATGCGGGACAGCGGCGGAATTCTGGAAGTAAAATTGGCCGATATCGAGATCGGAACGGGATCCGGTGAATCCCGGGAAGGTCTGCGGCCTGGACGCTATGTGAGCCTTACAGTCAAGGACAACGGACATGGCATCGATCCGTCTATAATAGACTCGATCTTCGACCCCTTTTTTACCACCAAAGAATTGGGTGAAGGGACCGGGCTCGGTCTGTCCGTAGTTCATGGAATTGTGAGAAGCCACGGGGGGACAATCAGTGTCGAGAGCTTCCCGGGAAAAGGGGCCACGTTCACCGTGCTCATCCCTGCCCTGGAGAGTGCATACGTAAACATCGACGCAGAAGCTTCCATTTCTCTTCCTCGTGGGCAGGAGCGGGTGCTTGTAGTTGATGATGAGCCCTCGTTGGCTGAGATGGTGGAGCAGATGCTCACAAGGCTGGGATACGAAGCGGTTTCCTGCACATCGGGAATAGAGGCGCTGGAGGTTTTCCGGCATCAGCCGGCAGAAAAACCTTTCGACCTGGTTATCACTGACATGACCATGCCGCGTTTTACAGGCACGGACCTTGCCCGTGAGCTTTCCAGGCTTGAACCGCTGGTCCACATAATAATCATGACAGGATTTAGCCAGAAAATTGATGCGCACAAGGCCAGGGATCTCGGGTTTCAGGGATTCCTGATGAAGCCGGTGACCCTGGCGAAACTGGCAATAATGGTGCGAACAGTATTGGACCGGAAGTTGCCTTCAAAATGATCACAAGCCGGCGATGAAGCCATCACCGTGAGCAATTGAATGCGACTTGGCATGAACCGCTTCGATGGAGTTCAACACCTCTTGAGTATCTTCTCAAAAAGCCTGCTGAGGATTTTCCCCGAACCGGTCGCTGTTTCTATGATTTGCTCGAGCACCGCAGGCTTGTAGCAATCGGGCAGGTTGACGTTGGTTATTACCGATATTGCCAGGACCTCCATACCTGCGTGGACGGCTGTTATGACTTCCATGATGGTGGACATTCCCACGGCATCCGCCCCCGACATCCTCAAAAAACGCGTTTCGGCGGCGGTCTCCAGACAAGGGCCGAGCACTCCGGCATAGACGCCTCTGCGGAGACAGATGCCCTCTTTGAGTGCCGTTTCTTCGGCCAGGGCTACCAGGCGGCGGCTATATGGCTCGATCATGTCCGGGAACCGCAGGCCCCAGTCATCGACATTGGGTCCGACGAGTGGGTTTTGCCCCGTAAAATTTATATGGTCTGTTATCACCATCAGGTCCCCCGCCTGGAAATTCGGGTTTAGCCCGCCGGCCGCGTTCGAAAGCACCAGCGTTTTCGTTCCGAGTGCCCGCAGGACCCGGATCGGAAATGAAATCTGCTGAGGCGAATGACCTTCGTAGAGGTGAAAACGGCCGTCCATGGCAATGACCGGCTTTCCCGCCCACCTGCCGCATACGAGCTGCCCGTGATGACCCGGGGCTGTGCAGACCGGGTGATGAGGTATATCCTGATAAGGCACCACGACAGCCTTATCAATCGCGTCTACAATGCCGCCGAGTCCGGTTCCAAGGATCAACCCTATTGCCGGTTCGCGCTCCAGGCAATGTTTTACCGAATCGGCGGCTTCCTGCACCTTGTCCCTGAACCCGATCATTGCGCGTCCTTTCACAACCCGAGTAAATTAGCCGAGATTTTTTATGTCGATTATAATAAATTCAAATTCAAATTATATCTCGACGCCCCACGAGGTGCACGACAATTGACACAAGAATTTGCCTGTATGCCGCATTCGTTTGCGCCGTCCTATCCCGCCGAACTGCCTATCACCCAATGGCGGGAGAAGATCGTCGATGCGATCCGCGAACACCAGGTGCTTGTAATTACAGGTGAGACAGGTTCCGGCAAAAGCACGCAGATCCCCAAATTCTGCATAGAAGCGGGAAGAGGCCGAACCGGCCTCATCGGATGCACCCAGCCGCGACGGATCGCGGCGATCACCCTTGCCGCGCGCGTATCTGAGGAAATCGGCCGGGACGGACCATGCCTGGTTGGATACAAGATACGTTTCCAGGACCGAACCACCCGCACGACCCGAATAAAATTCATGACGGACGGCATCCTGCTCGCTGAAGCGCAAAAGGACAGGAATTTCCGCGCTTACGACACGATCCTAGTGGACGAAGCGCACGAGCGCACCCTAAACATAGACTTTCTCATCGGCATTCTCAAACAGACGCTTCCCAAAAGGCCCGGCCTCAAGGTGATAATCACTTCGGCCACGATCGATCCGGAAAAATTCTCGAGCGCGTTCGGCGGGGCGCCTATCATCGAGGTTTCCGGAAGGACATGGCCGGTTGAAGTGTGGTACCGGCCCACCGATCCGGCTGAGGACGAGCAGGCCGAGGATGTAACCTACATCGACCAGGCGGTGGCGGCGGCCGACGTACTCAAGGCAAACCCCGGTAAAAGAGGTGACATTCTCATATTCATGCCGACCGAAAGCGACATCAGGGAAACGGTCCAACGCCTCGAAGAGAAACGCTACCTGAACACGGTTGTCATGCCTTTGTTCGGTAGAATGGCGGCCTCCGACCAACAGAAGATTTTCGCCCTGATTTCAGAGGACAAGATTGTCGTTGCCACAAACGTTGCGGAGACCTCCATCACAATTCCGCGAATAAAGTACGTAATCGACACCGGACTGGCCAGAATAGCCTGGTACAACCCACGTTCAAAGACTCGAAGCCTTCCGGTGGCCTCCGTCTCCAGGGCGAGCGCAGACCAGAGGAAAGGCAGATGCGGCCGCGTGGAGGCAGGCATCTGCGTGAGACTCTATTCCGAGAGGGAATACCTCGAGCGGCCCCTTTACACGCCACCGGAAATCCAGAGGGCCAACCTTGCCGAGGCAATACTGCGAATGCTCTACCTGAAACTGGGCAGAGTGCAGGATTTTCCCTTCCTGGACCCACCGTCTCCCGCTGCAGTCAAGGATGGTTTCGGCGTTCTGCGCGAACTCGGCGCGGTTGACGATCACCACAGGCTTACACAGATCGGCAAAATGATGGCCCGGCTGCCGCTCGATCCGCGAATTTCCAGGATGCTGATCGAGGCGAGGCGGGAAAACGCGCTGCGGGAAATGATGATTATCGCCGCTGCACTGAGCATCCAGGACCCGCGCGAGAGGCCGCTCGACCAGGAAGCGCAGGCCGAGCAGGCCCAGGCTGTTTTTCGAGACCCGCATTCAGATTTTGTATCCCTTTTGAAAATCTGGCAGGCCTGCTGGCAGGAACCTCTCACAACCGGGGTGCCGCCCCGGGCGGCCGCTCCAAACTCGAACGGGCGCAACGGAGAACAGTCCCTCCGCAGAACTTCCAGCCGGGTTAGAAAGTTTTGCCGCGAGCATTTTCTCTCTTTTCGGCGCATCCGCGAGTGGCGTGATATTTTTGAGGAAATTCGATCTATTTTCAACGAGCTTGGCGATTTTATCGAAAACCCTCTTCCGGCAGGCTATGACGCCATACACCGCTCCATTCTGAGCGGCTACCTGAGCCAGGTCGCCATGCGCAGGGACAAGAATATCTACACCGCCGCAAGAAGCCGGCAGACAATGGTTTTTCCGGGATCGAACCTCTTCAACAGGGGCGGCCAATGGATCGTCGCATCCGAACTGGTGCAGACCTCCCGGCTCTTTGCCCGCACGGCGGCAAACATCGACGCCGCATGGATAGAGGAAATAGGGCGGCACGTGTGCCGGTACAGTTGGTCGGAGCCGCACTGGGAGAAGAAACGCGGCCAGGTTGCCGCTTTCGAAAAGGCCACTCTCTACGGCCTTACCGTGGTGGACCGGCGCAAAGTCAACTTCGAACGCATAAATCCAGCCGAGGCGCGCGAGATTTTCATCCGCTCGGCCCTAGTCGAAGGAGACCTTCCCGGCAGATACGGCTTTCTGGACCACAACCGGGCCCTGCTCTCAAAAATCGAGCAGCTCGAGAGCAAAACCCGCCGCCGCGACCTTCTCGTCGAAGACCAGGCCCTCGTCGGGTTCTATGATGCGCGCATTCCGCAAATCGCCGATCTCAGGTCTTTCGACAAGCTTATCAAAGACAGGGGTGGAGACGATTTCCTGAAAATGAAAGAGGAAGACCTCCTTCGAGCCGAGCCTGATTTCGAAGTGATCGAGCAATTCCCGGACACTCTCAGCGCAAGTGGGATCCAGCTTCCTCTTCGATACGCGTTCCACCCCGGCACGGACGATGACGGCATCACGCTTTCAGTGCCCGTCCATATTCTGCCGGTCCTGGCTGCCGGCCCTTTCGAGTGGCTCGTGCCAGGCATGCTCCTCGAAAAAACAACACTCCTGCTTAAGGCTCTGCCCAAGGGCATCCGCAAACATCTTGTTCCCGTCAACGAAACTGCCCGGCGCATATGGCGATCCCTTGATGTCGGAAACGGAGATTTTTACAGCCGGCTTAGCGATGCGGCGTTCAATGTCACAGGAATCCGTATTCCGCCGGAAGAGTGGGACGCAGAGCAGTTGCCCGATCACCTCAGGATGCGGTTCGAAGTGCTCGGAACTCATGGAAACGTTCTGGCTTCGGGCCGCAACATCGAAACGCTTCGGCCCTTCGCCATTGAAAAGCACGAAGACAGGCTCTGGCATGAGGCCAGGAGAACCTGGGAACGAGATGAATTTGCCGGCCCCGATTTCGGCGACCTGCCGCAGAGCATCGAAATTGGAACGGATGCATTGGGGATTCCACGACTTGCCTATCCGGGTTTGGCCGATGAACAAGGAAAGGTTGCCGTGCGTCTTTTCGCCGAACCCGGCCGCGCAGGGGAATCGACCCGCGCGGGGCTTATGCGTCTCTACGAGCAGGCCTTCGCCGCCGAACTCAAATACTTCCGAAAAGACTGGGCATTTCCTGACACATTCGCATCGAGAGTTTTCTTTATGGGCGGCATAAAAGAGGCTTCTTCCGCTCTCTATGATTATATTCTCCGCGGCCTTTTCGGATTGGACTCAGTGCAGCATCCCGACCGGAACCGTTTCCTCGGGAATCTTGAAAGATTGAAAGGCCTCATGGGAATTCTCGGCAATGAGCTTCGAACTCCCGTTCTCGAAGCCGTGCGGCAAAGGCATGATACTCGCGCCGTCCTTGAGCGGTTTATGCGAATGGCGCGCTCAAACCGGGCCGTCATCGACCGGCTGACGGTGATCGCCGCTGAGCTTGAAACACTTATGCCGCCGGATTTTCTGTCTTGCCTGTCGGATCGGCGTATGAGACTTTTGCCCCGATACCTCCGGGCGCTCGGAATTCGCGCTGAGCGGGCCTATGTCTCCCCGGAAAAGGATCACGCCAAAGAAGCCAGGGTTGAATCGTATCGGGCTGAACTCGCTGAGATCAAAAAACGGATTCTTTCCCGGCCCACGCAAGAGGGGCTCGATTTCATAGAGGATGTTGCCCGGATGATCGAGGAATTCAAGATCAGCCTGTTTGCTCCCGAAATAAAGACCCTCTTCCCGATCTCGGCCAAACGCATAGAGAGAAAGCTGCAGGGATTGCCAACGTGAACAGCCCGCCAGCCGATTTGAACCTCGTATTCGATGCAGCCGCTCTGCGGGAGCGGGTGATAAGTACGCTCTCAATGGGCTGCAGCCTTGAGACCCTTTTCCTCAACCAGGATTGCCGGTATGGCGTGCGCACATCGAGCGTCCTGCTCTTGCTTGGGGAGAGTGTGCCGGAGGAAGGCGGCATTCCAGAGGCCTGCATTATCCTGAACAAACGCTCAAAAGAGGTCAAACAGCCTGGAGACCTGTGCTGCCCTGGCGGAGCTATCGAAAAAATCGACCACTTTCTCGCCAGGCTTCTGTCGTTTCCGGGTTCAAGTCTTTCGAGGTGGCCCTGCTGGGACGAACTGAAAACAGAACAACCGGAAAATGCGCAATTCCTCTCACTGCTCTATGCGACAGCTCTACGGGAGAGCTGGGAAGAAATGCGCCTCAATCCTTTCGGGCTGACTTTCCTGGGCCCGCTTCACTCACAGTGCCTAGTTCTTTTTCGCAGGGTAATTCATCCGCTGGCAGCGTGGGTTTCATATCAAAAAGAGTTTACCGTGAGCCGGGAAGTCGAAAGAATCGTAAAGTTTCCCCTGCGCGCTCTTCTCAACCCTTTTAATTACGCGGTCTACAGGATGAACATCCCTCCCCACCTGGAATGGCGCTTCAGAGGGACGGCCGTCGATTTCCCATGTTTCATTTATAACGTCGGGGGGCGGGCCGAACTTCTCTGGGGGGCAACCTTCAGGATCGTCACTTTGTTCCTGGAGATGATCTTCGGGTTCCAGATTCCCGATCTTGAAAAGCTGCCGCTTGTCCCGGCAAGCCTGGGCGACGAATACGTGAACAGAGCAACGCGAATCGGCGCTCATGAAAATTATGTGCAGGTTGCGCATTCAGGTCATTGACCCATTGTGAAAAATCGCCTGTCCGGCTATATTCGTCTCCGGGCAAGATTTATTCTGACTCCAAGAGCTAAACGAGGATTAAATAACCGGGGGTTGCCGGCAGCACATAATGACTAATATTGGGGACGTTGTTCTCGTACATATGGATAACAATCCGGCCTTCTTTGCCAGGGTAGAGGATATATCCGCCGACGTGAAGCCGGGTTGGTTCCACGTCAAATTGCTGGTGCTCCAGATTCCTTTGCTGGCGGTCACCTGGATTTTGCGCGAGCCTTATTACAACGGCCAGCAATTTACGATGGGAGGCCGGCCGATGCGGATAGAAAAAGTGGTTGCTCCCGACGAACAACTTGCTGTCCCGGAGCCTGAGGATAAAAGGAAAGGCCCGACCAAGCCCGAACTGGTCGCACCCCAAAAAGAGAAGCAGGGAAAAGCGGGCAAGCGGGGCAAACTATTATCAATATCCGATCATCTGAAGAAAGACAGGGAATAGCTGCCCAAATTGCTATTCCCTGCTCACGATGTCACGGGCACAGATCATTCTTCGAGATTTTCCCTACACCACCACTCATCATGCCCTCTGAACCACCAGTCTGTTGAATCCGTCGTTAAGATCTCTTCGGCGATCTCTTTTGCAATCGCAGTAACCAGGCGCTGCCGGGCAAAATGTATCCATTTTGCCGCGTACGAATTTCCGAGGTCGTTTTGCTCCTTGAGTTCAACAATCAGGTCAAGCTGGTCGGCATCGTGAACGAGTCTTGCCTCCGTTGTCCCAGAGTCCCTGTACTCCTTGAGAAGCTCCTTCAGTTCGTCCCCGAAGGGAAGGGACTCGGCGAGGTCAGCCATTGCCCCCGTTTCGTCCACTGCGACATACCTTTTATTGACATAATTCCGGTCCCCGGTGCGCGCTTCCGGCACATCGTGAACCAGACACATGCAAACCACCTTGAACGGGTCAACGTTTCCGTCCATGCGCGCAAGAGCGAACCCGATCATTGCCACCCGGAACGAATGGTCTGCAACGGATTCGCGGCCGGAACCCAGGAACTGAAAACCCGATCGGGGTGTTTTCTTGAGCATTCCCATTTCAAAGAAGAAGTTTATGATATTGCGGTGGCCCAATCGAATCTCCTTCTAAATACCAGTTTCCGAATTGAAAATTATTAGTGTATCATTCAATGTTTCCGGATGGACAAGTAAATTAACCTTTGCCGACGGCTTTACAGCCCTGGCGCAAAGCTTTTAAATTTATTGCGCTTTAAAAGATCAGTCAATGTTGATATATTCCGCCAAAATCAAGTAAATTCAATATGCTTCCAAAACCCGGCCGGAGGTTTCAAATAAATGGAGAAGCACACCCTATCCGTACTGGTTGAGAACGCTCCCGGTGTTCTGACTCGAGTGGCAGGCCTTTTTGCACGGCGCGGCTTCAATATCGACAGTCTGGCGGTGGGCCGCACCGATAGAGCCGACGTCTCCAGGATGACGATCGTCGTCGAAGGAGACAAACCCCTCATAGAGCAGGTTACAAAACAGCTCCACAAGCTTATAGACGTTATCAAGATCAGCAATATAACGGAAGACGAATACGTTGACCGCGAACTTGTCATGATCAAGGTGGCGGCCGAACCCACCCAGCGTGTCGAGATCATGCACATTGCCGGGATATTCCGGGCTCGAGTCGTTGACCTGGGCAGGAAGACCTTGACTTTCGAGTGTACAGGGAATGCGGGCAAAATCAACGCATTTGAGGAATCCCTTCGTCCGTACGGTATCAAGGAACTTGTGCGCACAGGGAAGATAGCCATGCTGCGGGGAAGCAAGTTCGTAACCCTGAGCGGCGCAGCGGCGCGGGAATTGGAAGACGATTAGCAAACTTCCGGAGGTGTTTCGTGGAAATGACAGTTGCCGAGGCCCTGGTCGAGTGCCTCGAAAGAGAAAACGTGCAGGTCGTGTTCGGCTATCCCGGCGGGGCGATCCTTCCGGTTTACGACGCCCTTTATCATTCGACTAAAATAAGACACGTGCTCGTGCGGCACGAACAAGGGGCTGTGCACGCGGCGGACGGATTCGCCCGGGTTTCCGGCAGGGTCGGGGTCTGTATAGCGACTTCCGGCCCCGGGGCTACCAACCTTGTTACGGGCATTGCAAACGCTTACATGGATTCCGTCCCGCTCGTTTTGTTCACCGGACAGGTGCCGACTGCGCAGATTGGAACCGACTCGTTCCAGGAAGTGGATATCACCGGCATCACTTTGCCGATTACAAAGCACAATTACCTGCTCAAGGACCCGCAGAAGCTGGCGACTGTGGTGAAGAACGCATTTCATATCGCGTCGACCGGCCGGCCGGGACCGGTGCTCATAGATATTCCGAAGGATGTTGCGCAGGCGAAGATCAGCTTCAAATACCCATCGGCGGTGCGTCTAAGAGGCTACAGGCCCACCTATAAAGGGCATCCGGCCAAAATAGACGAGATCGCAAAGCTCATAGCAAAAGCCAGGAGACCGGTCATCTATGCCGGAGGGGGAATCCTCGCCTCAAATGCCTCAGGGGAGCTCCTGGAGTTTGCCGAAGCCATATCGGCGCCCGTAACCAATACTTTTATGGGACTTGCCGGCTTTCCCGGCGACCATCCGCTCTTCCTTGGCATGCTCGGGCTGCACGGGACCCGCTACGCAAATCTTGCAATCACGGAATGTGACCTGCTGATCGGACTCGGTGCGCGGTTCGATGACCGGGTCGTAATGAACATCAACGAATTCGCCCCGCGCGCCACCGTAATTCACATCGACATCGATCCGGCGGAAATCGGAAAGGTTATCCCCACCCATGTGCCCCTGGTCGGCGACGTGAAACTCATTTTGAAGGCGCTCCTTCCACTTCTTGATAAAACCGACCGTTCGGAATGGCTCTCACGCATCCAGAGCCTTAAGTCGCAATACCCTCTGAGCTACAACCACGATTGCGGCCTTAAGCCGCAGTTCATTATCGAGCAGCTTTGGAACTGCACCGGGGGCGACGCTATTATCGTCACCGACGTTGGCCAGCACCAGATGTGGGTAGCCCAGTACTACAAGTTCAAAAAACCCCGCACGCTGGTTTCCTCCGGCGGGCTCGGCTGCATGGGGTTCGGTCTGCCGGCCTCTCTTGGCGCATCCCTTGCCGCTCCCGGCACGAGCGTCATTCTGGTGACCGGGGACGGCAGCTTCCAGATGACCATGCAGGAACTGGGCACTATGATGGAGCAGGACCTCAGCGTCAAGATCGTCATTATGAACAATTACACTCTGGGCATGGTGCGTCAGCTCCAGGAATTCTACTGCCAGGGACGCTATATGGCCGTAAACTTCTCGTTTCATCCGGATTTCGAAATCCTTGCGAAGGCATACGGCATCCCGGGATACACATTCAGGACCGAAGAGGACGTAATCACCGGCCTGGCGGAGGCTCTTCGAAGACCCGGACCAGCAATCATCAACTGCATCATTCCCCCTGAAGAGAATGTTTCGCCGATGGTCCTTGCAGGCAGTGGGATCGCTGAGGCAATTGACTGTGGATGATTAAAAATGAAAACTCTGCTTCTAAACCCTCCGTCTTTCGAAAAATTTGATGGGGGCGCCGGAGCGCGGTGGCCTGCGCGCCGCGAAATCGCATCCTACTGGTACCCTGTCTGGCTCGCTTATCCAGCCGGATTGATAAAGGAAAGCAGGCTCCTTGACGCCGCGCCCCACGGAATCGGCCCTGAGGAGACTATCCGCATCGCAGGAGATTTCGAATTTCTCGTTCTATTCACCAGCAAGCCCGGTTTTCACAACGATGTGCACCTGGCCGAGATGATAAAGGAAGTCAATCCTTCCATTAAGATCGCCTTTGTCGGCCCTCCCGTTTCGGTCCAGCCCGAGCAGGCCCTGAATGCTTCTTCGGCCATCGATTTCGTTGCAAGAAAGGAATTCGACTACACAGTTGCGGAATTCGCCCGGGGCAAGGACCTCAAGGACATAGAAGGGGTCAGCTACAGGCAAGGGGATAAGATCGTTCACAATCCTGACCGGCTGCCCATCCAGGACCTGGATTCGCTTCCCTTTATCGTGGAAATTTACAGGCGCGACCTTGATCCCACCAAATACAATATCCCTTTTCTGAAACATCCCTATCTTTCGTTTTATACTTCTCGCGGGTGCCCGGCCCGCTGTATCTACTGCCTCTGGCCGCAGACTTTCACCGGGCACCCCTGGCGCGTTCGAAGCAATGAAAGCGTTGTTGCCGAAGTAAAGCGCGCGCTTGAACTTTTCCCGGAAGTAAAAGAGATATTCTTCGACGATGACACCTGGGCATGGGGCAAAGCGCGTGTAATCGAGCTTTGCAGGCACCTCAAGGGGCTTAATTTCACCTGGTCCTGCAACAGCCGGGTGCATGCGGACTACGATATGCTCAAAGCCATGAAGGAGGCGGGTTGCCGTCTTCTGGTGGTGGGCTTTGAATCCGGCGTCCAGGAAGTTCTCAATAACATGAAGAAGGGGATCACTGTCGAACAGTCTCTGACATTCATGAAAAACTGCCGCGAGCTGGGCTTGACCGTGCACGGAGATTTCATGATCGGCCTCCCCGGTGAAACCAAACAGACCATAATGCGCACGATCGAATTCGCCGAGCGGCTCGATCCGGAAACCATCCAGGTTTCTCTGGCGCACCCTTATCCCGGCACTGAATTCTATGAGTATCTTCAAACCAGCGGCTATCTGACCGAAGACGACATGTCGGACGAACTCGGACATCAGCTCCCTAACTACGAGTACCCCTGGCTCAGTCGGCAGGAGATCGTGGATGCGGTCGAGTATTTTTACGGCCGCTACTATTTCAGGCCAAAGGTGATCTACAGGATAGTGAGGCGGGCAATTTTCGACGGCCATGAGCGCAGTCGTCTCTATCAGGAAGCCCGAGATTACCTGAGATTGCGGGCGCGGCGAAAAAAATTTACCGGCAGCGTTTTCGAGAAGAGCAGGTGAAACAATATCCCGACTTGACCTTCGCTTTTGGCAGCCGCAAAAGATGAAATTCCGCCGTCTCATTATAAACGGGGATGATTTCGGCTCTTCCGGGGAAGTTAATGAAGCCGTAATCCTTGCTCACCGCCGTGGAATTCTGACGAGCGCCAGCCTGATGGTCTGCGGCGAGGCCTTCGAGCACGCGGTGACCCTGGCAAAAGAAAATCCGCGCCTGGCCGTAGGACTTCACGTCACGTGCGCCGATGGACGCCCGGTTTTGCGCTCATCGGAAATCCCGCACGTTGCCGGCAAAAATGGTGCCTTTCCATCCGACCCGGCCATGGCCGGCCTGCGGTATTTTTTTTGCCGGAGCGCCCGGCGTGAACTATTCGATGAAATCGCCGCTCAATTCGAAAGATTCAGCCGATCGGGCCTGAATTTTTCTCACGTGGACAGCCACTGCCACATGCACGTGCATCCCGTCGTGCTGGATGCAATAGTCGAAATTGCCGGGAGGTATCGCATAAAGAGGGTGCGGGTGCCCGCCGACAGTTTTTTTTCAGCCCTCCCCTTCTTACAATCGCCCCTGTTTGCAGCCGGGTATGCTCTCATTTTCAAACTCCTGACCGGCAGGATGAAGAGAAGCCTCCGCAGGCGTGGATTTTGTTTTCCGCAGAGGGTGTATGGAAACCTGCTGACGGGCAAAATGAGCCTCAAGTATGTCTTGGCGCTGCTGGACAGCCTGCCGCAGGGGGTCAGCGAGATATATTTTCATCCCGCCCTGCCCTGCTCGCCATCGGCGGATAATGCAGGACAACTGCAGCGATTTCGCGAACTCGAGATCTTGATCGATCCCGCGGTGCATTCTAAAATCGAACGGCTTCGCATAATCCCTTCCACCTACTTTGACCTGGAAAAAGATTCATGAAAACTGCGTTTGTACTTACCCTGGCGGTTATTGCCCAGGCAGTCGCAAATACACTGCTTAGCAAAGGAATGAAAGTGATCGCCTCGATGCCCTCATTCAGCGACGGCTTCTCTCTCATGATGCTGGCATATGCGCTGAAGAGCCCTTTCATATGGGGAGGGATCGTTCTTCTGATCGTTTTTTTCGCCTGCTTTCTTTCCGCTGTTTCCTGGGCCGACTTGAGCCTCGTTCTTCCGGTAACTGCGCTGGGATACATTCTGAACGTGTTTTCCGGCAGCTACTTTCTGGACGAACCGGTCTCGGGGGCGCGTTGGACCGGCTCTGTGCTCATCGTTTTCGGGGTCATCCTGGTTTCCTTCTCCGGGGCAAGAAAAGTAATAGTCGAGCAACCGCTTCCCGAAAGAGGCGGACCCGGCCCGGAGGGAATCGAGTGTTGACCGCCTTGATGGTCCTGATAATCGTCTTTTCAAACGCAGCCGGCGACGTATTTCTCACCAGGGGTATGAAGCAGGTCGGCGACCTCTCGGCGTTCGGCCGGCTTGAGCTTCTGCGGGCAATAAAACGAATAGCGGGCAATCTGAACTTTATTCTCGGCGTTTTATGCCTGGCCGTGAGTTTTTTTTCTTTTTTGGCCGTACTCTCCTGGGCCAACCTGAGTTTTGTGGTGCCGGCGACTGCAATCGTCTATGCCGTAACGGTCCTGGGGGCAAAATTCATTCTGCGCGAACAAATAGACGGCATGCGCTGGGCGGGGACCCTGCTCGTATGCCTGGGCGTTGCCCTCGTCTGCCTGCCGGAAGACCGTCCGTTGTCCCTCTCGATGCTCCTTGAGCCTGTCAGGACCTTTCTTGGTATCCTGACTGCGGCTTCCGCCTGTTATTACCTGGTAAGCATAGTCGCCGCCGAAAAGTTTTTTGCCGCTCCGCCGCTGCGAGACGCCGCAGCCGGTTTGCCCAGCCCGTCCACCCGCTCATGCAAACTCGCCGCGGGCCGGGGGGAATTTTGCCTTCGCCCTGTTTCCATTCTGGTACCGCTTTACGGAGCGGACTTTCGGGCCTATCAAAACTATGCGTCCCTTTGCCGCCAGGACTATCCTGAATTCGAGATCGTCTTCGGGGTCGGCAGTTCGCTCGATTCGTCTCTTCCGGTCGTCGCCAGGTTGCGCGCCGACTTCCCCCGGGTCCCGATCCAACTGGTGGTAAGCGCTGGCGAGATCGGCCCAAATCCAAAGGTAAACACCTTAAACAACATGCTCCCTCGAGCCGGCCATGAAATTCTCCTCATGCTTGACAGCGACATCCGCGTCGGACCGGACTTTATCAGGACGATCGCTTCGGAGCTTCCCCCGGACGCTGAAGGCCTCGTCACCTGTCTCTACCGCGCCGGGGAGGCGCCCGGAACGCCCTCAAAGCTGGAGGCCGCAGGAATTTCCACGGAATTTGCCCCTGGCGTGCTCGTTGCCCACATGGCTGGCGGGATTTCATTCGCATTTGGAGCGGCTATTGCCACCAGCAAGAAAACTCTCGAGACCATAGGCGGACTCAAAGCGATTGCCTTCTATCTGGCAGATGATTACATGATGGGCAACCTGGTTCGCAAGGCGGGTCTTCCGGTAAAACTCTCCAGGTACGTGGTCGAGACGGTTCTCGCAAGGTTGAGCCTAAGCGAGTTTGTCCGGCACCAGACAAGGTGGGCCAGGGGTATACGGGCCTGCGCTCCATGGGGACATGCCGGCTCAATCATTATGAATGGGACGGTTCTTTCCTTTCTCTATTTCGCGTTATCAGGTTTTTCAGGATTTGGGCTGTTCATCTTCGCATCAGTGGTCGCCTTAAGGCTCGGGATGGCCTGGATGGTGGGCGTTCGCCGTCTTGGGGACAAAATCCTGAGGCGCAGCCTTGCGCTCGTTCCGCTACGAGATTTCTTCAGCCTCTTCATCTGGTCGGCCGCCTTTTTCGGCAAACGCGTGGTGTGGAGAGACCGGGTGTTCCGGCTTGAAAAAGACGGTAAATTTACGCCGGAAGAAATATCTCGGTGACGAGGAGAAATTATGGAACTCTCGAGAATTGTTCTTCTTACTGCGATTTTACTTTTGCCTTGTGC
>JBEKXG010000045.1:0-14707 GCA_049512295.1 Syntrophobacteraceae bacterium | reverse complement strand
GCACAAAAACCCCGAAGCCCTGCCGTACCTGGAGAGAGCCCGGGAACGAATGGGCGCTTTGAGCAAGATCGCGGGGGCTATAAAGGAAATCGCGGAGTTGACCGGATAGGTCCTCGCTCCGCGAGCTGCTTGAGGGAAATTTTGGAGCCGTCGCTGAGCAATTTGGAAATGGCGGCTTTGCTCACATTGAGCCGCTGGGCAAGCTCACTCCTGGTAATGCCTTGCTCTTCCATCACCTGGAGGACCCTTTCGGTGATCTCCAGTTCGAGACCTTCGAGCTTGGACTCAAAAGTTCCCTCGGCTTTCTCCAGCAGCTTTCCGAACCGGCCGTATGCTTTCATAACATACATTTCCCGGCGCATCTGCCAGTTTCAGATTGGAAGTGAGTGGACAACGGAGGTACCTGACCTTGTTCAACCCTGCCCTTCCAGGACGCCTGCGATTTCGTGGTACGAAAATTCGTGAAGCTGAGCATTGCTCCGCGCATGCTCGATAGTCATGCTGACAAGATTTCCTTGCCCGTCGAGGTCAACGTATATGTTTTCGCTGATCTCTCTTGTCTCACTTACTTCGTGATCTGTAAATTCGACGAGCGCCGTGTCAGTGTCCGAAAAATATTTAACTCTCATGGACCACCCCCTCTAAACGATCTGTCGAAAAAAGCGTTATGGACTGTCTCCCCGTCCTCCAGCAGAATGACCCGAAGAAACTTGCCCTCCTCTGGAATCCATGCCCGCTTCCGTATTCTCCCATCGAATTGGATTTCGGTCTTCTCTGCAAAGCGGATCGCACGGGCTATCCACTCGTCCTTTATTATAGCCCTGTCAGGCCTTTTTCGCATGTGGTTGAAATATGCGGTTGTCTTCAATGCCGATTCCTGTTGTCCAGGGGCGAAATCGGGATGGGGTCTTGTGTCCGGGAGCCATGCTGATGTAGTCAAACTTCACAGCAACTGCGGCAATATTTCTCCCGATTTGCCGCAAATCGAGATGTTATAGACATCCGAATAGGGGGTGGGTTCCAGGTTGATTTCGGCCACTGCGGCGCCGTTTCGTTTTGCCTGCACCCCCATTGACGCCGCCGGCTGGACGGTCCCGGAGGTCCCTATGACTATCATGAGGTCGCAACTGGCGATCGCCTCATATGCCGAATTCAGCACCTGCGGATCGAGCATCTCGCCGAACCAGACCACGTGAGGCCGCAGAAGACCGCCGCAGGATTCGCACGCCGGCAGTTCGGGGAGAGGTATCCTCCGGTCCTCGATTATCGTTTCGCAGCGGGTGCACCGCACCTTCCACAAATTGCCGTGCAGTTCGATAATGTTCCGGCTCCCGGCCTTCTTATGCAGGCCGTCGATATTTTGAGTTATCAGTGTAAAGCGCTCAATGCGGCGCTCTATTTCGGCCAGGGCGACATGGCCGGGATTTGGGCTGAGCGGGGCGATCAGTTTCCTTCGCCAGTCATAGAATTCCCATACCAGTTTCGGGTCCCGCGAAAAAGCTTCCGGAGTGGCCAGGTCAACCGCCCGGAATTGCTTCCACAGACCGCCCTCACCGCGGAAGGTGGGAACGCCCGATTCGGCCGAAATCCCCGCCCCGGTGAGGACCGCCACATGTTTTGCACGCCACAGCTTTTCTTTGAGGTCTTCTATGCCGGCTTCGATTTTCTGTTCGGCCATGTTCCGCTCCAACGGTCAGTCATCGGGTTTGATTAATTCTTCGATGAGGCCTCATTGTTTGTGGAAATAATGCCGGCCCCCTCCGTCCGGAGCAGGTCGTCGAAATAATCGATGGTCTTTCTCAATCCCTCTCTCAATGGAACCTTCGGCTGCCACCCAAGCTTTTCCTGAGCGATCGATATATCCGGTTTTCGCATCACGGGATCATCCTGGGGGAGCGGCTTTTGGACCAGTTCGGATTTTGAGGCGGTCATCTCGAGCACCATATCCGCAAGCTCGCGTATGGTGAACTCCACTGGATTTCCGAGATTCACCGGGCCCGTAAAGCCTTTGGCAGTGTTCATCAGCCTGATGAAGCCCTCTATGAGGTCGTCGACATAGCAGAAAGAGCGGGTCTGGTTGCCATCCCCGTAAATCGTTATAGGCTGTCCCGTCAGCGCCTGCACAATGAAATTGGAGACCACCCGGCCGTCGTTAGGGTGCATTCTCGGGCCGTAAGTGTTGAAAATCCTGGCCACCTTGATGTCCAGCCTGTGCTGCCGGTAATAGTCGAAGAAAAGGGTCTCCGCGCACCGCTTCCCCTCGTCGTAGCAGGACCGCGGTCCAATAGGGTTCACGTTCCCCCAGTAGGTCTCCTTTTGCGGGTGTTCGAAGGGGTTGCCGTAAACCTCGGAAGTGGAAGCCTGCATGATCCTTATCTTGAGACGTTTTGCCAATCCCAGCATATTGATCGACCCGTGCACGTTGACTTTCGTAGTCTGAACCGGATCGTTCTGATAGTGGATGGGAGAGGCTGGACAGGCAAGGTTGTAGATCTCGTCAACCTCGATATACAGAGGATATGTTATGTCGTGCCTGAGGAGTTCAAAATAAGGGTTGCTCAGCAGGCCTACGATGTTCCTTTTGCTGCCCGTGTAGAGATTGTCTATGCAGAGTACGTCCTGCTGATCTTTGAGGAGCCGTTCGCAGAGATGAGACCCGAGAAACCCGGCCCCGCCGGTGACTGCACATCTTTTTCGAAGGTGCATGATTTTCTTCCTTCAACAATTTGAGAAATAGATCAAAGTTTTCGAATTTCGCCCCTCAACGCTTTTTCGAACTTCTTTTTCTGCTCCAGGAAGTGACTTTGCTCAGGCCCGCCCTCCGAGATCGCTTCCTCGATCGCCGAGACCGCATCCGCGTATCGGCCGTTTATATAGAACGCCTCGGCCAGTGTATCGAGAATGAATGGCTCCGGGCTCAGGGCGGCCGCCTTGAGCGCCAGATCCAGGGCTTCTTTCGGGTCGCGGAAAGGAGAGGGGCCGGTCGCATAAAGCCAGGCCAGGTTGTTCAGAACGGATGCGTTTTCCGGTTCATGCATGAGGGCGGATCTGAGGACCGATTCGGCTTCAGAGAACCTGCCTTTCTCGTAAAGAAGCCCCCCGTACGCGGCAAGGTATTCCGCGTTGCCGGGTTCCTGCGATATGCCTTGCTCGAGTATCCGAAGCTGGACCTCGGAGCGCAGCTCACCGGCCAACCCGCCTTCGTTGACTCTCCAATTAATGAAGAGAAGGCCCGATATCACCGCCACAAAGGCGAGAGCAGAGACATAGAGCTTCCGGTTGTGTCTGCGGACGAGCCCCGGGTTTGCGAACGCCTCGGCGAGGAACTGCACTCTTTGCCTGATGCTGTAATGATGCCAGCTCGGAAGGTCTTCTATTCTGCCGCTCCGGTATGCGATCTTTTCAAGCGAGGAGATCAGGAGCTGAGGGTCCCCCATAAGCTCCATGGCATAAAGGTCTGCCTGTCGCTCGCTGTTTCTTAAGAAATATCCGAAGATGAATCGGAAATAGAGGATCATTAGCATGATCACCGGCAGGGCGGAAATCAGGGAAACCAAAGATGAGGCAAAGTCTCCGGGAGTGACATACCAGGTGAATATGGTCCTGTTTGACAGGGCGAGCAGAGTTAAAGAATCGGTTAGGTCATAGGCGAACAGGATGAACAGGACGAACAGGAGCACAAAAAAAAGCATGTGTTTCTTGCGTACGTGTCCCATCTCGTGGGCTACGACGGCTTTGAGTTCGGATATTTCCAGAGATCTCAGCAATCCTGACGTGATCAAAATGTAGCGAAAGCCCGGGAGAATGCCGACCACCCCGGCGGTAAGCATCTCCGTTCCGAAAACAGGCCAAAGCAGAAGACCGCCCGTCCTGAAGTCGTGATCGTTGCAAAACTTCTCCAGTTCAGCCTTTACAGAATCCTGCGGCAATGGCTTACAGCCCCACATTCGAACGATCAGCCACGGACCGAACAGGACGAATCCGATAAGCGTGAGCGCAACAAGCAGTATCTGCGCAAAATTCGAAGCCATGAAGGCAGGCATTCTTATGAACTGGAGCAGGTCGATTACGGTGGAAATGAGAAACCAGGGAACCAGTATGACCGAGGTGAAGGAGAGGTGCCCCTTTATGAAATGCGTCCGGGAAACTGTCGCGCCAAAAATGGCCTGGTGGATCGGATGGCTCCAAAACCAGATCACTGCCAGGTGGACCAGGTAAACTACCAGGCCGGCAATTCCCGATATGGTCATAAACTTGTCGAATCCGGGAATTACGCGTAAGAAGGCGCCGAGGTTGAAAGCATAAAGATATACGGCGAGAAATCCAATCGCCGCAACAGACAGAAGCGCCTGCGCACGGTAATGGGCGCGGGTAAGAGCGGCGAGTGGAATGCCTCGATCGGCCGCCTTTCGGAGTCTTTTGAAAGTCCTGCGGCAGTAGAGGATAAAAAAGAAGAACAGTGCGGCAATATAGAGCGCGTCCTGCCAGGAAACGGCAGGAGGCTTGCCCGTCTGGCGCTGGACGCTGAAAAGCAACAACACGACAATGAAGTAGATGAGCTGATTATACATTCCGAAATATTAAGGCCGCCTTCAGCGAAGAGCAATCAGCATCGTTTCCGCGTTTCCTCGAAGCAGTCTTTCCGGATCTCTTCGCGGAATTTAACCGGATAGTTTCCGTCAAAGCACGCGAGGCAGAACGGATGATTGTCCACTGTGGCCCCGGCCGCCTCCAGAAGCCCTTCGATGCTCAGGTAATTAAGCGAATCCAGGCCGATAAAGTTCCGTATCTCATCAACTGAGTGCGAGGCCGCGATCAACTCGCCCTTGGTTGAAAAGTCGATCCCATAGGGGCAGGGGAATCGATGCGGGGGGCAACTTACCAGCATGTGCACCTCTTTTGCGCCTGCCTGGCGTAAAGAATTGATCCTGGTCCTCGTCGTAGTCCCACGGATTATTGAATCCTCAACCAGCAACACGCTCTTGCCGTTTAGCAACTCCCGCACGGGATTCAATTTGACCCGGACCCCGAAATCGCGCATGGCCTGGCTGGGTTGTATGAAGGTGCGCCCCACGTAGTGGTTTCTTATGACCCCCATTTCCAGAGGGACATTTTTTGCCTGGGCCAGCCCCAGGGCGGCGTAGTTTCCCGAATCGGGGAAGGGCATCAGCAGGTCGGTGTGAAGTGATGGATTCTCTTTGGCCATCAGACTCCCCAGCCTTTTTCGGAACATGTAGACGTTCTGGTTGAAAATATTGCTGTCCGGCCTGGCGAAATAGATGAACTCGAATATGCAATGAGAGGAACGCTGTTTAGGGAAAGGAAAAAGCGAACGCAGCCCGTCGTCGTCGATAATTACGATTTCGCCGGGTTCCAGGTCGCGAATGTAGGTTGCTTCTATGAGGTCGAACGCACAGGTTTCCGAAGCCAGCACATAGCTGCCGTTCAGTTCGCCCAGGCAAAGGGGCCTGAAACCGTTCGGGTCGCGCGCTCCGATCAGCGCGTCTTGTGTGCACATGACCAGCGAATAGGCGCCCTTTACCCTGTATAACGCTTCGACCAGGGCTTCCTCCAAACCGTACACCAGGTTTTTGGCCAGCAGGTGCATGAATATTTCCGTATCCATGGTGCAACGGAAAATTGCTCCCTGCCTCTCGAGTTCCTGGCGCAGTTCGACTGCGTTTACCAGGTTCCCGTTGTGTCCGATCGCATAGTAGTTGTTCCCGTGGAAAACCACGAAGGGCTGCGCGTTGGCCAGAAGGGACGATCCTGTGGTGGAATAGCGTACATGCCCGATGGCAAGGTAGCCCTTCAATGACTTAAGTTTTTCTTCACTGAATATATCATGTACCAGACCCATCTCTTTGTGGCTCGTGATCTGGCAGCCGTCTCCGACGGCAATTCCGGCGCTTTCCTGCCCCCGGTGCTGAAGAGCGTAGAGGCCGAAATAAGCCATTTTGGCGCAATCCTCATGGCCGAAAATCCCGAAGATGCCGCACTCTTCCTTTTTATTCGGGCTAAAAGGGGTCAAAATCTCCGGGTCTGCCGGAATTATGATTTTGCGATCAGGCGCAAGCCTAGTCTCCATCACGATTATATCCCCCGGTGGTATTCCTGAAGTGTTTTCACGTCCCAGTCGCCTTTTTGCAAAGCCAGTACGGCTTCGGCAACGGCTTGCGCCCCGGCTATTGTGGTAGCGTAAGGAATGTTGTAGATCAGCGTGGTGCGTCTGATTTCATAGGAGTCGGAAGTGGTCTTCTTACCGAGGCTGGTGTTTACAACCAATTGTATCTGGCCGCTCTTGATCTTGTCCACAACGTGAGGGCGGCCCTCATGCAATTTGTACACGTGATCGGCGGGTACCCCGCCGTTTTCGAGAAACCTGGCGGTACCGGCGGTCGCGATCAGCTTGAAGCCCAACTGGAGGAATTTTCTCGCCACGGTCAGCGCCTTGGCTTTGTCTCCGTCGTGAACGCTTATGAAAACCGTTCCGCTTTTCGGAAGTTCGTATCCGGCTGCGGCCTGGGCTTTTGCGAAGGCAATCCCGAAGTTTTCGCCGATGCCCATGACCTCGCCGGTTGACTTCATTTCGGGTCCAAGCAGTGTATCCACTTTCGGAAAACGCGAAAACGGGAAAACTGCCTCTTTCACCGAAATGTGCCGCGGCTCGATTTCCCTTTCAAACCCGAGTTGCTCCAGACTTTTGCCCAGCATGACCTTTGTGGCGAGCTTGGCCAGCGGACGTCCGATTGCCTTGCTGACAAAGGGGACCGTCCGGGACGCCCTCGGATTGACCTCGAGAATGAAAACCTTCCCGTTCTGGATTGCAAACTGAATGTTCATAAGGCCTATTACGCCAAGCTCTTCGGCCAGAAGCCTTGTCTGTCTTCTGATCTCTTCCTGCATCTCCTTTGAGACGCTGATGGGCGGCAGAACGCACGCCGAGTCTCCGGAATGAATCCCCGCCTGCTCGATGTGCTCCATTATGCCGCCGATAACCGTGATCCGGCCGTCACTTACGGCGTCCACATCGATTTCGATTGCGTCCTCGAGGAATTTGTCTATCAGTATCGGGTGGCCGGGTGAGACGTGCACGGCGGTTTTCATGAATTCCTCGAGCCGGGCGTTGTCATAGACTATTTCCATGGCCCGTCCTCCGAGGACGTAGGAGGGGCGGACAACCACCGGAAAACCTATGTCCCCGGCCGCATCTACAGCTTCCTCGATAGTGAACGCGGTTGCGTTTTCAGGCTGTTTGAGACAGAGTTTGTGAAGCAGTTGCTGGAACCGCTTGCGGTCCTCGGCCCTGTCGATCGCGTCGGGGGATGTGCCAAGAATCCGGGCGCCGGCTTTTTCGAGAGGGACCGCCAGATTCAGAGGGGTCTGGCCTCCGAACTGCACGATAAGGCCATCGGGGTTTTCAGTCTCCAGAATGTGGAGAACGTCCTCGCGGGTAAGCGGTTCGAAATAGAGCTTGTCGGACGTATCGTAGTCGGTCGATACCGTCTCCGGGTTGGAGTTCACCATGATGGATTCGTAGCCTTCTTCCCGCAGAGAAAAAGAGGCGTGAACGCAGCAATAGTCGAACTCGATACCCTGACCGATCCTGTTGGGACCGCCCCCGAGAATCGCCACCTTGGGTCTGTTCGAGGGCCTTGCTTCGTCTTCGGTCTCATAGGTCGAGTAATAGTAGGGCGTGTAGGCTTCGAACTCGGCGGCGCATGTGTCGACCAGTTTGTAAACGGGCCTTATGCCGTGCCGCAATCGTTTCTGGCGCACGGTTTCCTCGTCGGTTCCGGTAAGTTGAGCAAGCCGCTGGTCTGAAAATCCCCAGGACTTCGCAACTCGAAGCTGTTCCGCATTTTCGAGAAAAGCAGGCCCGGAGGCCGATTGGGCAATTGCCTTCTCCATTTCGAGAATTTCCTCGATGTGCTTCAAGAACCAGGGGTCGATCCAGGTGAGCCTGTGAATCTCCTCTATGGATATCCCGAGCTTCAAGGCTTCGCCGATTTGAAAGAGCCTTTGAGAATTGGGCTTCGCAAGACTTAGCTTCAACTGTTCGATGTATTCGGGATCTATGCCGGCGGGTGGATCGCAAAATCCGAAGCGGCCGATCTCAAGCGAGCGGACAGCCTTCTGGATCGCTTCCTTGAATGTGCGCCCGATAGCCATGGTCTCCCCCACCGACTTCATCGAAGTGGAAAGTATGTCGTCGGTGCGGGGGAATTTTTCAAAGGTGAAGCGCGGCACCTTCACCACGCAATAATCTATGGTAGGCTCAAAGGAAGCTTTGGTCTCGCGGGTGATGTCGTTTGCGATTTCATCGAGCGAATAGCCCACGGCGAGCTTGGCGGCGATCTTGGCGATCGGGAACCCGGTGGCCTTTGAGGCAAGCGCGGAAGAGCGCGAAACCCGCGGATTCATCTCGATTACGACCATGTCGCCGTTTTCGGGATTGATCGCAAACTGGACGTTGGAGCCGCCTGTTTCGACCCCTATCTCCCGGAGAATGGCGATGGATGCGTCGCGCATCATCTGGTATTCGCGGTCGGTGAGGGTCTGGGCCGGAGCGACGGTGATCGAATCTCCGGTATGCACGCCCATCGCGTCCATGTTTTCGATCGAGCAAATGATGACCACATTGTCCATGTAGTCGCGCATCACCTCGAGTTCGAATTCCTTCCAACCCAGAACGGATTCCTCGAGCATTACCGAGCGGATCATGCTCGCATCCAAACCCATCTGGGTCTGCTCGAGAAGCTCTTCCCGGTTGTAGGCTACCCCGCCTCCGGTCCCGCCAAGGGTGAACGAAGGCCGCACGATCAGCGGATAGCCGATTCTCCGGGCAAAGGTTTCCGCGTCGGCAAGATTGTCCACGACAAGGCTTTCAGGCACCCTCAGATTTATGTTTGCCATTGCGTCCCGGAAAAGCTGGCGGTCCTCTGCCTTCTTGATGACCGAGGCGTTGGCGCCTATCATCTCCACCCCGAATTCCTCGAGGATACCCATTTCGGCGACCTTTACGGCTACGTTGAGAGCCGTCTGGCCTCCGAGCGTGGGAAGCAGGGCATCGGGGCGCTCGCGCCTTATGATCTTTGCGACCGTCTCGGGAGTTATCGGCTCCACATAGGTATACTGCGCCATTTCCGGGTCGGTCATGATCGTGGCCGGATTGCTGTTTATCAGGACTATTTCATAGCCATCTTCACGCAGCGCCTTGCAGGCCTGCGTCCCGGAGTAGTCGAACTCGCATGCCTGGCTTATGATTATCGGCCCGGAGCCGATGAGCAGTATTTTCTTTATGTCTGTGCGTTTGGGCATGAACTCGTTTTTCCTTGAACCCGGGTTCTCAATGGCGTCCGGTGACCGCCTGCCTGGACGTCGGCGCATGCTTCTCCATCATTTGCATGAACCGGCTGAAAAGGTATGAGGCGTCATGCGGGCCGGGAGAGGCTTCAGGATGATATTGGACACAAAAGGCGGGAATCTCCAGATGCTCCATTCCTTCCAGCGTATTGTCATTGAGGTTTATATGCGTAAGCCGCACAGGCATGTGCGACAGCGAGTCCGGATCTACGCAAAAGCCGTGATTCTGTGAAGTGATCTCGATTCTGCCTGTTGTGAGGTCCTTTACCGGCTGATTTGCCCCACGGTGTCCGAACTTGAGTTTGAATGTGCTGCCCCCGAGCGCAAGTCCCATCATCTGGTGCCCGAGACAGATGCCGAATATCGGTTTTTTCCCGAACAGGCCTCGAACGGTTTCGATAACATAATGTACTGCGGCCGGATCGCCGGGTCCGTTTGACAGAAAAATGCCGTCGGGATCGCAGGAAAGAATCTCATCGGCGCCGGCGTGGGCCGGGAAAACCAGCACCTGGCATCCGGCATTCTCCAGTTTGCGCAGGATATTATATTTTATCCCGCAGTCCAGGGCGGCCACCCGGAATCCCGCAATGTCCGGCAGCCATTCGGGAGAGGCGATGTCATGCTTCCGGCCGTCACGCCACCTGTAGGGTTTTTCGCACGTCACGTACTTTACCAGATCGATTCCGTTCAGTCCCGGATACGCCTGGACCTCGTCCATCAGTTCGCTCAGGTTGTCGGTGTCGGTCGCAATGATTCCGCGCATCGCCCCTCCAACCCGTATGTGCCGGGTCAGGGCGCGCGTATCTATGCCCTCGATTCCGATCTTTGCGTGCTCTCCCAGGAAATCGGCCAGGGACCGGTTGCTTCGCCAGTTGCTGGCAAAGCCCTGGTACTCCTTTACGATAAATGCTTCCACGTGTACGGCCGCCGATTCCATGTCCTCCGGATTGATTCCGTAAGTGCCGGTAAGAGGATAGGTCATCGCAACCATCTGGCCTTTATAAGAAGGATCGGTCAGCACCTCCTGATACCCGGTCATGCTCGTGTTGAAGACCACTTCCCCGAGCGCCCGGCCATGGCCGCAGAACGCGTATCCTCGAAAAACGGTCCCGTCCTCCAGCAAAAGAATTGCCTTGGGACGATTCCACGGAAGGTTCATAAAATATTCCTTACATTTTCAACTGGGACGAACTTCGTCCGGTCGTAAAAAATCTGACTTCACTCAACATCGGTAATTTAACGTGGTGCGGGAAAATCCTGAAAACGATTAATTGTAACGGGTAAGCGCGTAATAGCAAACCTTTATAATGATTTAGCTGACGTGGGCCATACTATGATAAACTCCCGATCGGATGCAATAGAGACTTTAACCAAACTGTAACAGGCGGTTTCATGACCGAGATTGAACATATCCGCAAATGCTCCCAGTACTTGAATATTCTTCTGCGCAACAACCCCGCTTACGAAGAGTGGCTTCTGATCGAGGGTAACCTGAAACGCAAATACCCTCTCACCGAACTTTATTCCGCTCTTGTGCGCGAGGCCGCAAAGGCGCACTCCTTCAACGACCTGCTCCGGATATTTCGCCGCTTCAAGCAGCTTCACTTTTTGAGAATAGGCGCAAGAGACTTTCTGCATTATGCAGAGCTGTCCGAGACCACCGGACAGTTGAGCGATCTGGCGTCCGTGGCCCTCCAGGTTGGACTGGAGGCCCTTTCAGCGCATCCTGACTGGTGGGCCTGGAACCATGAGTTGGATGTCTGGCGGCGGCTTGGCGGCAGGATCCCGCTGGTTGTCCTGGGGCTGGGGAAGCTGGGCGGTAATGAGCTTAACTATGTATCGGACGTGGACCTGATATTCCTGCATTCGGATGCTGAAGAGGATGGGGCGGCTCGCCGTTCTTCGCCCTCGGCGATTTTGCAGGAGGGCAACTTGGCTGCGGCAGCTCGCCGTTCTTCGCCCTCGGCGACTTTGCAAGAGGGCAACTTGGCTACGGCGGCTCGCCGTTCTTCGCCCCCGGCGATTTTGCAAGAGGGCAACTTGGCTGCGGCGGCTTGCCGCGAAGATTTCATCATGCTGCTCAGCCGTCTCGCTCACCGGGTATCGAGGCTGCTGTCCGACCGTTTTGAAGGAGACCGCGTTTTTCAGGTAGATTTCCGCCTTCGGCCCCAGGGGAAGGATGGCATACTGGTGCCCTCGATGAGCGGCGCGCTCGAGCATTATCTGCTTCGAGGCCGGGCATGGGAGCGCCAGATGCTTCTAAAGTGCCGGCCCGTTGCCGGGGAGCGCTCCGAGGGGATCGCTTTCATTCACGAGGTGCGCCCGTTTGTATTTCGCAGGTTTCTCGATTTCCAGGCCCTTGCCGAGCTAAGAGACATGCGAAGCCGGATTCTTACCGAGGCGGTGCGGTTCAGGCCGGGTGCAAGGCACTTCGATGTAAAGCTTGGCATTGGCGGGATCCGGGAAGTCGAATTCCTCGTTCAGTCGATGCAGCTCATATACGGCGGACGGCATCCCGAACTTGACGAACCAAACACTTTAAAGTGCCTGGAAAAGCTCTCCGGCCTTGGATTGCTGCCGCCGGAGACGGCGGCCGGCCTGAAGGAGTCCTACACTTTCCTGCGCAACGTCGAACATTATATCCAACTCGATCAGAACCGGCAGACGCAAAGGTTGCCTCACTCGGAAGAAGAAAGAATGCGCCTGGTATTCGCAATGGGCTTCGGGGACGGCGAGAGCGCGTTTCTGGAAGCTCTTGAGATGCACTGTTCCATCGTTCACTCCAGATTTCAGGAACTGTTTCAGGAAAAGCCCGAAGAGGAAGAGGACATGGGGAGTGAAAAGCCGCGCGCTCGCGATGCCGGCACAGCAGACCGTCACCCCGGCGAACCCCGGACCGGGTCCGTGGCAGGCGCCGGGGGCCGGCGGTCCTGCGCCTTTCCCTCCGAACCGTTCGAGAAGCTTCAGGAAACTCTGAAGGACTACCCGGCGTCCGTTAAGTCCGAAATCCTTTCGGGAGCACTGGAGAAATTCTCCGGCGTTTGTGACCGGGAACTTTTGAAAAAAATACTGGTAAGGCTGGATACCTACTTTGGGAGGGTCGCTCGGAGAACCGGGCTGAAAAAGCTGTTTGGAACAGTTAAGCCCTGGCTGACGCCTTTTTGCCAGGCTATTGCCTCAAGTGAGCTTTTCGCGGCTCTTCTTTCGCATAATCCCGCACTGGTTGAAGGCCATGCCATAAGGTCCGGGACTTTCAGTCCGGCCCGGCAATGGGAGGAATCCAGCATAGGGCTGGTGGAAAGGGCGGAAGAGTATGGAGAAAAGCTGGAATGGATACGGAGGCTGAAAAACGAGCGAATCATCCAGCTCGCGCTGGCCGATCTTGCCGGCCGGATCGATTTCGCGGCCCTGGAAGAGGAGCAAACCTCTCTCGCCGATTTTGTCATTCGTAACACGCTGGCGGCGGTGAGGCAGAATCTCGGGCTGCCGGCCGATTTGCCCCTGTCGGTGCTCGGAATGGGAAAGTTGGGCAGCGGGGAAATGAGTTATCTTTCGGACCTCGACCTCGTTTTTGTTTACGCCCCGGGAGCGCACGAGCCCGATAATCAGATTCCCGGAGAGCTGATCCGGCTCATTCAGCGCTTTATGAACATGCTCTACACTCCGCTCCAGGAAGGCCCGGGCTACCCTATGGACGTGCGGCTGAGGCCCACCGGGACTCATGGCCCGCTTGTCGTGACGCACAAATCCTGGCTGGAATATTACGAGACCCGGGCGGACATTTGGGAAATCCAGGCGCTTCTCAGGATACGGCACATAGCAGGGGACCCGGAGCTTGGCCGATGGATTGACGATAAGGCAGGAGAAATCTGCTTTAGGCGAAGGTCTCCGGAATCGGTGTGGCCGAGGATTTGCCACCTGCGCAACCGGATGGAAAAGGAGCGGGCCGCGGAAACCGAAAAGGAAATCGATTTGAAGCTGGGAATGGGCGGCCTGGCCGACATAGAATTTATGGTGCAGGGTCAACTGCTTGTCGGAGGACGGATGCCGGAAATCGGCTTCCGGCTGCAGCGCGCGACGCATACGCTACGCTCCCCGGAGAAGGGAATGAAAAGATCGCGTCAGGTATCGCGGGATCTGCATCCGGCAACCGGCGGCGGCCGGACGACCGGGGAGACGCAGGCAGGAGCGCACAAATCACCCCGCTTTCCCAAAGGAGGGCACGGCGGATTTTTCCCCGCTTCTCTTCGTACCCGCGCGTCCGCGTCAGTCTCTTCGCCTCGCCGGTCTGTCAGGCGGCTGGTTCACGAATTTTCGAATGACTTTCCTCAACCCCGCCCGGATGGGTTCGACTCGGCGGCTTTTATCCCCCCCTTTTCTAAAGGGGGGCAGGGGGGATTTTACAATAAGATAAGCTCGGTATTTGGCGCGCTCCGCGCCCTTGACCACAGGGTCAGGCTGCACACGGACTCCAGTGCTGCCAAACTCGATGAGCGGAGCTTCGAGGCAATGGTTTTGCTGGGGCTTTGGCCTCCTCATTTCGACGCGGGCTCGATTGAAACCTGGCAGGATGTCTTGCGCCTGAGAAGAGAGATAAGGGGCGCATTCAAGAAGTTTTGTCCATGATGCAGGCAAGATGAAGTATAGCCTGATTGACCGGATCGGTGACGTGGCGGTAGGCTGTCGAAGTTTGTTTTCCGCTGTGTGTTTTTTCACTCGAGTTGAGCGCTGGTCTGCGAAGCCACGGACGTTTGGGGAAGAATATATGAGCACCTGGTGGCGGGACTTTCTTCGTCGCTTTCATCCGGAGGGAATCCCCTGGCCGGGATCGATTCTTTATAACGCAATCAGCCAAACAGAGATCTTCAGCAGACATTACGCCCTGGTCGCCGATCATGTGGGGCTTTATTGTCGTGCGGGGTCCGTTTTGGACATCGGCACGGGACCGGCCTGGCTTCTCGTGGCGTTGCAACGGTCGCAACCCGGACTGGAACTCGTGGGCCTGGACGTATCGGCTGCAATGGTTGCCACCGCAAGGAAGAACCTGAAAAGTGCCGGGTATGATGCAGCAATTGATCTTAGGATTGCCGCAGCGGAGTCATTACCCTTTCCTGATGGTTCGTTTGATGCTGTGGTCTCGACAGGGTCGCTCCATCATTGGAAGCACCCGGTCGCTGGATTGAATGAAGTACATCGTGTTTTAAGAGCCGGCGGCCACGCTTTGGTTTACGATCTTGTCCGCAAGCTGCCCCCTTCCATTGCAGATGCAGCCAAGCGCGAATTTGGGTCTTTGCGAACGCTCATGCTCCGGCTGCATTCGTTCGAGGAACCATTCTACAGT